>JBKDPX010000274.1:0-3973 GCA_046342165.1 Phycisphaerales bacterium
GTTCTTTGCCGTCCAGGTGTCCGCATCGTTTGGGGAACTTCTGGTCTTCGAGGTGCAATCCGGCGGCGCCCGCGCGGCTGTAGTCGAGCACGGTTCTTCGAACCATCTCCGCCTCGCCGAAGCCCGTGTCCGCATCGGCGAGAATCGGCAGTCCGCAGGCGTCGTACGACTCTCGAATCGTCTTGGCGAAGTGATCGAGCGTGAGCAGTCCGATGTCAGGGACACCCGCCGAGACGGTTGTCGCGGCGCCGCTGATGTACATCGCGTTGAAGCCTGCGTCGCGGATCGCTCGCGCGACCAGAGCGTTGAATGCGCCCGGCGCTGCGACGCAGGATGAGTCCATGAGCGTTCGGAAAGTGTTCCCCGGTGTTGGCATGCCTCATCGTAGTAGCGAAGGGACGGTCTGTGCGGAATGTGAGGGCCCTACCCCAAACCGTGAGGTTCAAATGACAGCGGATTCTTGAACTTCGCGAGTGGCGGGGCATGTTGGGATGACGCGCCTTGGCGCGGGGACAACGACAACCGCAGAACGGAGTGAGAGAGATGAAACGCATCGGCAAGATCCTCATGATGGGGCTCATCGTCGGTTCCATGAGTCTTCTGGTTCAACGGACGGACGCATCAACCGGGACGGATCTGATGATCGAACAGGATCCCAAGCTCGTCACGATTCCGATCGCACCTCTACTTCTCGCGGGTATCGGCGGATACATGATCGTGTCAGCCAAGTCATGGAAGGGACACGTCTGAACACGAAGTTCATGATGCTTCGCTAGAATGCGGGCATGAACACGTGCGTCTTGGCGCTCGTCGCCGCTGCGGGTTGCCACATCAATGTTGATTCGATTTCCGTCGAGCGCATCGAGCGCGATATCGCGACGCTTGCGTCGTTTGGAACACGACACACTCTGTCATCGACGGATGACCCGGCGCGTGGGATCGGTGCGGCTCGGGAGTGGATACTCGCGGAGTTCAAAGCCGCGGGTGGTGGATTGGTGTGCGAGTTGGAGCATTGTGAGGTGCCGCCTTCGATCCGAGTCCCACAGGGGGCGAAGATCGCGAATGTCGTTGCGCGACTTGAGGGGACGATGCCCGAGGCTCGCGATCGAGTTTATTATGTCGTTGGACATTATGACAGCCGTAACGGTGACGCGATGGATGCGGTCGGTGACGCGCCTGGAGCGAACGATGATGCATCGGGCACCTCGGTTGTGATGGAGCTTGCTCGCGTGCTCGCGAAGAGTCCGCCGGAGAGTTCGGTCGTCTTTCTGTGCACGGCGGGCGAAGAGCAAGGACTGCTGGGCGCCAAGTGTCATGTGGACAATGCGATCGGCCGCGGCGATCGCAAGATCATGGGCGTATTGAACAATGACATCGTCGGCGATCCCTGGGGACCGCGCGAACGATCGCGTGAAGCGCCGGAGCGTTGGCAGGTGCGCGTGTTTTCGCATGGATTGCCGCGTAATCCTGATGCGATGGAGTACGCGAACATCAAGGCATGGGGATCATCGAACGATTCCGTCGGACGTCAGCTCGCGCGCCATATCTTCGAAGTCGCGAACGAGCGGGACTGCGCGGTCAAGCCCGTAGTCGTGTTCCGTGACGATCGGTTTCTTCGGGGCGGAGATCACACGCCCTTCGCCGAGCGGGGGATTCCTGCGGTGCGATTCACCGCGATGCACGAAGACTATTCGCGCCAGCATGCGAACATCGTGATGCGCGAGAACCTTCCGTACGGCGATACGGCCGATCATGTGGAGGCGCCGTATGTCGCCGATGTCGCGCGTTTGAATCTGGCCGCGCTGATCGCGATGGCGAACGCGCCAAGACCGCCGGCGAACGTCAGAATGATGACGTCGGAGTTGATGAACGACACGGAGCTGAAATGGGAGGGGTCTCCCGAGCCGGATGTCGCGGGATATGAAGTGGTGTGGCGCGAAACAACCGACTGGAACTGGTCGCATGCCTTCGATGCGGGCAAGGCGCTCTCCGCGCGTGTTCCGGTGAGTAAAGATAACTGTTTCTTCGGTGTTCGGGCGTACGACAAAGACGGGAATCGCAGTCCGGTGACATTCGCGGGCGCAGGTAAGGAGTAAACGATGAAGGCTGATGTACTTGATTATCAGATTGTCGGAGATGATCTTCAGGCCGTTGTGGTCACGCTCGATCCGGGTGAGGGTGTCGTTTCCGAAGCGGGATCGATGCTGTACATGGATGACGGGATCGCGATGAGAAGCGCGATGTCAATGAAGACGCAGGATGAAGGCGTCATGGGCAAGCTCTTTGAGGCAGGCAAACGAATGTTGGCCGGAGAGAGCATGTTCGTCACGTTCTTCGAGAATGAATCCAACTCCCGCCGGGAAGTCGCGTTCAGTTCGACGGTTCCTGGGCCCGTGATTCCGATTCAATTGCACGATCACGGCGGCCAGTTGATCTGCCAGAAGGATGCGTTTCTCTGCGCGGCCAAGGGTGTCGTGGTTGACATCGCCTTCACGAAGCGATTCGGAGCCGGGTTGTTCGGGGGTGAGGGCTTTATTCTGCAGAAACTGAGCGCCCCGAACGGCAAAGGGCAAGCCTTCTTGCAAGGCGGCGGGGCCGTCATGGTCAAGGAGCTCGCGCCCGGACAGGTCTTGCGCGTCGATACGGGATGTCTCGTGGCGATGGAGCCGAGCGTTCAGTATGAGGTTGAGATGGTCAAGGGGATGCGCAACAAACTGTTCGGCGGAGAAGGAATGTTCAATATGAGATTCCGCGGCCCGGGCAAGGTCTGGCTGCAGAGTCTGCCGTTTGCCAGATTGGCGGACCGAATCGTCGCGCTCGGAACTCACGAGTGAACACCAGGAGCTGATCGAAGGTGATCAAAGGCCACGGAATCGACATCATCGAGATCTCGCGTATTCGTGAGATGTGTGAAAGACACGGCGATCGCTTTGTCGAGCGAGTCTTCACGCAGCGGGAAGCGGGCTACTGCCGCGAACATCGTGATCCGTTCCCGCGATTCGCCGCGCGCTTTGCGGCCAAGGAAGCCGCGTTGAAGGTGATCGGCACGGGTTGGCGCGATGGAATCGCATGGACAGATGTGGAAGTGGTGAACGAACCGTCGGGCGCGCCGACCTTGCGTGTTTCGGGCTTGGTTGAAACCCGCGCGCGTGAGCTGGGGATTTGTCGCTGGAGCGTGTCCTTGAGTCATTCGAGGGATTTCGCTGTGGCGAGTGTGATCGGAACGGATATCGATTGAGTTCTTTCGCAAGGATCGCGATTTGAAGTATGTCATCATCATTCCCGACGGAGCCGCGGATCTTCCCATCGCGGAGTTGGACGGCAAGACTCCTTTCGAGGCGGCGAGAACGCCGAATCTTGACGCACTTGCGGAACTCGGGCGCGTCGGTTGCGCGCACACAACCCCGGTCGGTTTCGAGGCGGGCAGCGATGTCTGCTCCATGAGTTTGCTGGGGTATGATCCGCGTCGATACCACACGGGGCGCGCACCGCTGGAAGCAGCCGCGCTGGGTTTGGAACTCTCCCCCGTTGATTGGATTTTCCGACTCAACTTCATCACGACAGGCGCGCCGGGAACCGCCCAGGACGGACTGATGATCGATCACTCGGCCGGAGCCATCACCGATGGCGAGGCGAGGGAGCTTGTGCGTGACCTCGTTGAGTATTGGAAGAGCAAGGCGCCCGAGATCGCACGCGGTTTCACGCTTACTCCGGGAGTGAGTTATCGTAATATTCTTGTCGACTCCTCCGGTCGATCCTACCGCGGACTCGGCACCACTCCGCCGCATGCGGTACCGGGCGAGCCGTGGCGCGATCACATGCCGTCCGGCGGTCCCGAGGATGCCGGCGTGATCAGTCTGCTCATGGAGTTGTCGGCTGAGTTCCTCCCGCTTCATCCGGTGAACATCGCGCGAGCGAACGCCGGCAAGCGCATCGCATCAATGGCTTGGATTTGGGGACAGGGCGTCAAGCC
>JBKDPX010000275.1:0-24148 GCA_046342165.1 Phycisphaerales bacterium
GCAGTATACCGCCGGGCATCTTGCACAGGTGCACAAGAACGGTGAATCAGAAGCCGCCAGCCGCCGCGTTGGGCGCAGCGGCGCCGATTCCCGAAATGCTCGCGGAACCGGATGCGCCGAGTGGACGGAAGACGAACGACAGACTGGTTTCCCCTGTGATGTCGTTGTAGCCGATGCCGAGGCCGAAAGTAGCCGATGGGAATCGTCGTTGAATCTGTACAGCGGTGTTTTGAAACCCGTCCGAATCGAGGTTGTAATCGGCTCCGGCGAAAAGCTCGTACTTCGAGGTGAGCGTGTAACGCGCTCCCAGGGTCAAAAGTGTGGAGTCCACGGGATCCAAATGTCTCACTTCACCGACGGTGGAGAACTGCGGTGAGTGTTGAATCAAAAGACCTGCGGCGGCCATCGACTGTTGACTCACCTCGATGTCGTAGATTGACGATGCGGTCACGGTCATGGTGTCTGTCGTTCGCCATGCGATTTCGTTCAAGAAGTACTCGCCGGGATTCGAGAGTTCCGGTCGGTAGTCGATGAACCTGCCGAGCGGACTTCGCCGGGGTGAATCATCCGAAGATACGACATAGTCCGAAGTCCATGTCAGCAGATCGGTGTTGTGCCACGCGCCTGGTGCGCCGCGCTGAGTCTGCAGAGTCTGGGTTACTCCGATGCGGAACGTCGTGCCATCCGCCAGATTCTCGACCGATTCGTCGTAGAAGGGCAGGTTGTCGCTTTCGAGTGTTGTGCCCGCTCCCCAGAGTGTGAGGTGCGGCTCAACGATGTGGCGGAGGCGATGGACATCGAACAATCTCGATTCGGCGTCGTCGTTGATGTGCTGCAGCGTTGTGGCAATGCGGACTCCGGCCGCGCTCCAGATTCTCCCCGAATCCGAATCAGTTCCCGCAAAAGCGTCAAAGTCGCGGTCGTAGCCAGTGCCGCGAGCCACGAAGAAAGGATTAAATCGGACCGGTCCGGCATCCGTCGTCAATGCGAATTCATGCCGCGTATCCGCGCGAAGCGTCAGATCCTCGTCGTAGCCTTGTGCTCGCAGAGCGTCGCCGAGTCGTTGATCGAAGTTGATTCCCAGCGCGCTTTGACTGAGCACGTTGTTGCTGAGGCCGTGTTCGGAGGCGAAAACTTCATCGAACGCCATGCCGACGTATCCCGCTCGATATTCCGAGAAGTAAGTAACAAGTCCGGGATATTCCTCGAGCAGGTCATCGCCCAATCTCGAGTAGCGAAACTCGAGCGCCTTGGTTGTCGAGTAACCGCGGCTTTGCAGCAGATATTCGTTTGAAATGAAGTCGTTGACGGTGCCCTTCATTTCCGCCGACAACACCGAGTTGTCTCGTCTGCGACGCGCGACAATCCGATTGGTGAATTCTCGACGTGTTTCTCCGAGTCCTTCGAAGAACGCATCGATCACCGCCTCGTCGCTGAACATCGCTACTTCGCCCAAAATCGTCCAGTGGTCATCGACTTTGTGCCGGTGTTCCGCGAGGAGAACTCCACGCGTATCTCCGTCTCGATTGATACGAGAGCCTGACTTCATCACGTCGATGCCGCGATCCCCCGGCAGCGTCCAGGCATAAACGGAACCATCGGATGTATCGGATTTCCATCGAACGTCAGTGCCGAGGCCGACGCCGCGCTCGGCGAAAATGTCCGTCAATAGGTCGGCTTGCACCCTCTTGTTGCGCTCGAGCCCCACGAGGGAATACATGTCCCACTTCGCCCGCAGAGAGGCGCCTGATCCGGAGTAATTTTCAATTCGCAGATCTTTAACCGGGAAGCGCTCGATGTCGCCTTTGTATCCAGGCAAGTATGCCACGGGAACACCGGCCAGTCTGCCCACGACGCCCTTGGCTTCTACCTGTGTACCCTGCGTGGCTGCGGCATCATCTGCGTTCGCAGTGCGACTGACAGGAGATGCGCGACGCGTGATAGTGACGCTCGACGCACCGATTGAAAGCTCCGGATTCAGAAACGCGGAGTTCGTGAGGGTTGCGTTTCGTGCCGTGAATTGGGCGGATGCCTCTTGGTGAATCGCCTTGGCTCGAACATAGAGTGGCAACTTGCGCTGTTCGTCGTACGTCCAAAAGACGGCATCGAGGGCGACCGCTCGGTTAGCCTTGATGTCGTAGTACATCTGAGGCGCTCGGAGGGTGTAACGGCCGTCACCCGCGGCGACTTCACCTTCAAGATACAGTCCGCGCACGGTCCCCGCATCGATTTGAGTGGACTGATCGCCTTGGCCCGGTTCGAAAAACACGACAACCCGCTGCGCACGCATCTCGATCGCGCGTCCCGCCGGTTCCGTGTACTGAACGATCACTCCACCCGATGCGATGAGGCAGTTTTCCGTTTCCCCGCTGACGAATGTCAGATCTTTCGGTGCAATCGTAATCGTGCCTCGGGGAGAGATGATCATCTCCCGTTTCGTGGTCGCGCGGCGCGGCGTCGGCAAGTCATTTGCAATCGGCGTGCTCGATGTCGCATCATTCGATTCTGAAGATTCAACTGCGACGATCGGAGCGGGCGCCTTGGGGACACCCTTGGTGTCTTCGACAAGAAATGGATCCGGCAATCCTAATGAGAAGCGTTCGCGGCGCTGCGATTCTCGCAGAGGAACAATTCGTTCATCGAGAATCGAGGCTGCTTCCGCGACGGCGCTGTTCGCGAGCGGATCGGTTTCATTGCCCATCAGTCGAATGAATGCATCCTCTGCCCGCGAAGCGAACATGCCGTCGGCGGCGAAGTCGCCATTGTCAGGTGGTGCGCCGTCCAGTAGAAGATCCGCCTGCAATTGGATGCCGCCTGCAGGAATGACGTTCGCGCGTACGGGCAACTCATCCGCGGAAATCTTCGAATTCTCAACCGAATCGGTGGGGGCGCCGAATTCACTGAGATACGCAAGAATCTTTCGTGAGCCGTCCGGACCGGCCGGTTGGAGCCAGATACTGGCCTTGCGTGCGCTTAACTGGTGCTCGGCGATCGTGATGCGTACGTCACCGATCAGTACCAGTCGTTGGCAGGTTCCCTCGGAGAACGAGTAGACGCGAGTCGCTCGGAACATCAAGTCGCCCGAGACCGGCGCAAGGTCGACATTCATGCCGCAGACGCCACCCGACGTCGTCAGTGCGTCAAACTGAGCAAATGAGTGTCCCGCGGCGAAGACCAGAGCGGCCGCCGACCATGCGTATCTGATGTGCTGTCGCCGCGACGGTCGCGTCCTTGCCGAAAACATGGGGTTCATGGTAGCGTTCGGCGGATCGACACGCCAGTTGCGGTGGCTCAATCCCAGACATTGACGGAACGGGCGTTCAGCACCTCTGAAACCTGATTCTTGGGTGGAACTCCGAGCGTGCCCGAGCCCGAGGCGCCTCCGGCTTGCGCTCCGGGGAAGTGCTCGCCCTGCCAGCTGTCAGGATACTTCGGATCGTCGATTCCCAAGGCCGCCTTGGTCGGATACAGCGGACGGAACGTGTCCACCATCACCGCCAGCTCATTGGTGAATGTCGCGCCGAGTGACTTCTCGATGGTGCCCGGGTGCGGCCCGTGCGGGATGCCCTGCGGGTGCGCGGTGATCGATCCTTGTTCGATTCCCTTGCGAGCCTTGTAATTGCCTTCGACGTAATACAACACCTCATCACTGTCGAGGTTGCTGTGGTTGTACGGGACGGGAATCGCCTGTGGATGCCAGTCCAGCATGCGGGGACAGAACGAGCAGATCACGAAATTGTGCGCCTCGAAGGTCTGATGAATCGGAGGCGGCATGTGCAACTTGCCGGTGATGGGCGCAAAGTCCTCGATGTTGAAGATGTACGGGTAGTAGCAGCCGTCCCAGCCGACAAGATCGAGCGGGTGATATGAGTAAATGTAAGAATGTACGAGATTGCGCGCTTTGATTCGGACTTCGAACTCGCCCCTCTCGTCGAACGTGAGCGGGAACTCAGGCGTTCGCAGGTCGCGTTCGCACATCGGCGCGTGTTCGAGAAACTGTGCGGTGGTCTTGGAGAGATATCGGGGTGGAGGGGCGATGTGCGACCCGTTCACTGTTTCAATGGTGAGGAACTTGCCGAACGGCATTTCTTCGCGCGAGTAATTCTCCGGACGACCTTCGTCTTTGAGTTCGTCGAAGATGATTCGATAGGTGACGCCCTTGGGGATGACGATGTAGTCCTTCGGGCCGAATTTCAGCGATCCCATCAGGGTGTGCACCACGCCGCTGCCGAAGTGAATGAACAGGCACTCATCGCCCTGTCCGTTTTTGTAGTGATAGTTCATCGGCCCCTTGGGGACGCAGACGCCCATCTCGACGTCAGTGTTTCCGTAGAGCACGACTCGACCTGTGATCGGATCGCCCGCCGCTTTCATCGTGGCCGTCTTGCTGTGACGCATGCGCATCACATCGCATTCGACGTACTCGACGGCGGTGGAGTACAGCTTCTTCCAGCCGGTCACCTGCGTCGGCGGGTGAATGTGGTACATCGTGGATGTCGGGCCGACGAATCCTTCGGTGCCGAACAGTTCCTCGGAGTACAGGGCGCCGTCAGGGCGTCGGAACTGCACGTGGCGCTTTTTCGGAAGGTGACCGAGCTTCATGTAAAACGGCATGGTGAGTACTCCGTTGATCCGTGCGTCGGAATATTAGCCCCCGCTCAACGATTCGCGCCAAATGACAAAGGGCCCGCGTCGGGCCCTTTGGTTCACGGACTTCGAGTGTCGTCGTGATCAATGCTCTTCGATACCCATCTCTTTGTGGCCGTCGTCACGCATTTCCGCGATCTTGTCAAGATTGGACTTCGCCGCATCGAACTGATCGTCGAGAAGGTCCTCTTCGATATCGAGCAACACCTTCACGAGTTCGATCATGTCGCGGCGGTATTTCATCGCCATCTCAGTCTTGGCGGCTTCGTCCTTCGCGTGTTTCAAAATGTCTTCGCCGAGTTTCGCGCCCTTTGCCGAAACCGCTGCGCGCTGAAGATCGTTGACGAGTTGAAGATTTTCGGATTTCTTCGCCGGGTCGGAAATCTGCGCGGCAAGACCCTTGAGCGCACGATTCATCGACTTCATCGAACTCTCGACCCCGGCGGCGCGGGGTTCGTCGCCAGCCGGGCCCCGACGTCGCTCGCCGGGCTGGCCCTCAGGACGCCCTTCTCCGCCACCGCCGCGGCCAGGGCGGGGTTGGTTCTGGCGCTGAGGCTCGGGCTGAAACGACCAGGAGGTGCCGGCCACCGTCGCGAGGCACAGAGCCGGGATGATCAACGATTTCGACAACAGGTTCATGTCATGGTTCCTTGAATGGTGCTTCCGGGATTATAACGGACGGGTTCGCCTTGTATTGCGCTGATTCTTGCGCCTTGCGGGGAATAATCGGGAGAGCCACCACGGCATCAAGTCGCGGGCGCAATCTCGCGGCAGAACGTAAGCGTCGCAGATCGCATCGCCGAATCTCGAAGCGGTTCCGACATCCGATTGGAAATCACGGAACAGCGTCGTTGCATGTCGCCATGCGTCGATGTTGTCAGGCATTGGCAGAGTCAGCAACTGGGATGCGCTGAGCTTGATCGAGTCCGCATGCAATGCGCCACAGCCGAAGTGAACAAGTGCGAGAGCCGAGATCACCGGCGAACTCAGCGCGGCAGCGATCAACGTTGTCGAGACATCCGAATGCGGCGTGACGCACACAAGCGGGGTGATCGGCAGAAAGCGTCCATCGGAGTCATCAAAGCACTCCATGACCGTCGTTTGTGATGCCACAAGCACCTTGGGTCTGAGCCGACGCGCGACCCATCGACCGATCCACTCCTCTCGAACAAGTGCCGAAAGATCGGCGCGAGGATGCTGAAATCGTGTGCCATGGATCGTCGCGAAGTTGTTGCCCCATGTGTTGCCCCCCGGCGTGATCAATCCTGTTGTCAGCAGTTTGGGGAACTCGCGATCCTCGCGGTCCGGTTCATCGATGATTGAACCCTTCAGGGCGTAATACTCGTCCCTGAAATCCGCCGTTGCATCCGCGATCGATGACAGCGGCGCTCCCGTCAACTCAACGCGAGGAACTCCGATCAGATCTGATGCAAGCGGGGACCATGTCGGCATGTCTGCAAGCTTCGCGGCTTCCAGACGTTCTTCCGGATGTTCCCGTAACGTTGGGCGAGATCTTCGTGTTATCACGTGTGTTGGTGTCGCTGATCGCTTGGCGCTGATGACACAGGTGTAGACGCTCGCGCTGAATACATGCTCGGTGGCAAGCCAGAGGTGTTCGATCGATGAGTTGTTTGCGAGATTCCGCCTCAACGCGGCGGTGTCGTTCGCGGACAAAAAGGACTGCGGCAACACCATGGCGAATCGGCCATGCGGACGCACCAATCGAGACGCAAGCAGATAGAACGCGGCTGACATGTCCGCGTAGCGAGTGATCAGCCCATCGCTTGCGGTCTTCAAATGCGCCGCGGCGTTGCGAGACCCTGTCGTTCGTGTTTCGAGTTGATTGAGGTAGGGAGGATTTCCGACAACGACATCAAACCCTTCTTCCGCGAAAATCGACGGGTACGCATGTTTCCAATCGATTCCGCCGGCGGATTCGATTCGACCCGGCCACGCGCCCTTGAGTGCGTCTCCGGTTTTGATGTTGGCATCGAGAGCGATGCGTGCAACTGCCTGGTTCTCGGCGTGGGATGCGAGAACCTCACGACACAGCGCCGCGGAATGGGGATTGATGTCGACACCGTAGACGCAATGACGGATCGCATCGTCCTTTGAGAACCCGTGCCGCTCGAGGAACTTCACGACGCCGAGCAGGAAGTTGCCGCTGCCGCATGATGGATCACAGACGCGAAGAGCCCGCGCCGAGCCGATCTCGCGCATCGTGCGGCCGAGGCTTTCCTCGATCACATGGTCAACGAGCCATGGAGGTGTGAAGAACGCGCCGAGTTTTCGTCTTCGGTCGCCCTTGGAAAACACAGCCTCAAGCGCCGCGCCGGCGAGGTGCGGTTGCAATCGCCCTGCCGGATCGCGGATCAACGCTGAGAGTTCACCGCGATCCGTGCGAATCAAATCGAGCGCTTCGGACGGATCATCCGTAATCATCAGCGCATCAATGCGCGCGAGGATCTTTCGGTGCTCGCGTGGCGTCATGGAGTGATCAGAATGAGGTCCACTTCGCCTCGGACTTCGAACTCGCGACGGTTTGCTCGATGAAACGGACGCCTCGGGTTCCATCGACCACCTTCGGATAGTCGCCGTCCCGCCGGCCGGAACGCATGTCCGCGATCGCATTTCGATAGACGTTCGCGAACGCTTCGAAGAATGCTTCCGGATGCCCCGGCGGCAATCGGCTCGCCGCCTTTGCCGCATCGCAGAGATATCCGTTGCCGCGACGAAGAACCCGTTCGGGTTGTCCATCCGGTCGATGGATCAACATGTTGGGATCCTCTTGACGCCATTCGAGCGATCCCTTGTCGCCGAAGATGCGGATTCTCAAGTCATTCTCATGACCGATTTCGATTTGCGAGGCGATCAGCACTCCCCTCGCTCCGCCTTTGAATCGAAGCAGGAGATTCGCGTCGTCATCAAGTTTGCGACCCGGCACGAACGTTGTCAGATCCGCGCAGATCGCTTCGATCTCAAGTGCAGTGATGTAGGAGACGAGTTGTTCGGCATGTGAACCGATATCGCCGATCGCGCCGCCGAGGCCGGATCGAGCGGGATCCGTGCGCCAATCCGCCTGCTTTTGGCCTGATGACTCAAGATTGTTCGCGAGCCATCCCTGGTTGTACTCGACGATCACTTTGCGAATCGTCCCGAGTTCGCCCGACATCACCATGTGTCGCGCCTGCTTGACAAGCGGATAGCCGGAGTAGTTGTACGTGACAGCGAAAACAACTCCGGATTCGCGAACCGTGGTGGTCAAGGTGTTCGCCTGCGCCGACGAATGCACCATCGGCTTGTCAAGCACAACATGGAATCCCGCTTTGGCGAATGCGTTGGCGGGTTCGAAGTGCACGTGATTCGGCGTGACGATCGACACGAAGTTGATCCGCTCCCCCACGGGGCGTTTGGACTCGCCTTCGAGCATCGCCTGCCATGTCGGATAGATGCGATCCGAGGCGAGACCGAGATCGCGTCCGGAAGCAAGAGCCTTCTCGGAGTTTGAACTGAGTGCGCCGGCAGTGAGGACGGCTTGATGATCCAATGCAGCGGCGATTCGGTGCACCGCACCGATGAACGCATCGCGTCCACCGCCGATCATTCCGTAGCGAAGAGGGGGTTGAAACTGATATTCACTCATGATGCCACTCCCGGCGGATGCGATGAACGACGATGCAAAGCGTGATAGCAATCTTTCAGGCGTTCGATGTTTCCCGTCGGAGGTCCGTCCGGATCGATGGTGAGCGTATCCCTGACGATCTCGCCGCAGATTGATCGAATGTCGGCGTCGCCGCTTCGTGAAGCGATCGCCAGAAGCGCCGCGCCGAATGCGGGCCCTTCCTCGGTGTTCGGAAGCGAAACGGATCGTCCGAGTTCATTTGCGAGAATTGATCTCCAAAGTGAATTGCGCGCGCCGCCGCCGCCGATTCGAATCCGCTCAATCTTGATCCCAGCACTTTGTTGAATTCCGACGATCGTTGCGAGCGTTGCGGCGACACCCTCAAGGATCGCGCGCACCATGTGTCCGCGCGTATGGATCGAGGTCAGCCCGACCCAGGCGCCTCGAGCATGAGGGTTGGGATACGGACACCGTTCTCCCGTCAGGCATGGCAGAAATGACAGTCCATCGCAACCGGCGGCGACTTCTCCGGCTTCGTGAAGCAATCGCTCGTATGACGTTTCCGGCCAGATCGACTCCTTCGCCCACGCAAGACTGCCGCCCGAAGCGAGCGTGCAACCTGTGACGCACCATCCGCCCGGTGCGTCGGTCTTCCCATCGGCGGCACACATGCTGTGCACGCGGCCGGGAGAGGCGGGATCAGCGACATCGAGCGCGTATTGATCGGTGTGCGAGTACACCACGCCGCTTGTCCCGATGGTGATGATCGATGTGCCGGGAGCGACGACGCCCGCACCGATGGCGCCCATCATGTTGTCGCCCGAACCTGTCACGACAGGAATATTCTGGCTGATGCCCAGTTGCTTCGCGGCGTGTGGGGAAACTCCGCCGCATACAGCGCCGGATTCCAGCACTGCCGGAAGCAAATCTCGTGGAATCCCACTCAACTGAATCGCGCGTTCGCTCCAACTTCGGGTGCTCGGATCGAACAACAGCGTGCCTGATGCATCGCCGACATCTGTGGCAATGATGCCCGTCAGTCGCCAGCGGATGTAATCCTTCGGCATCATGAATATGACAGAACGAGCGAACGCTTCGGGTTCGTGTTTGCGAACCCACAGCAGTTTCGGGAGTGTGAATCCTGCGAGCGGCGCGTTGCCGGTCAAACGAACACATGACTCTCGGCCGCCAAAAGCGGATTCGATCTCAGCGCACTCAGCCGCCGTTCGTTGGTCATTCCAGAGAATCGAAGGCCTCACGACGAGATCGCTCGATCCCTGTGAACTCACTGCATCGTGGTCCAGCAGAACAAGCCCGTGCATCTGTCCACTCAGCCCGATCGCACCGATGGGTTCCGGCCTCGAAACCGCACGAATCGCATCGACTGTCGCCATCCACCAGTCGGAGGGCCGCTGTTGAGTCCATCCCGCGCGCGGCTGTTCGATCGGGTAAGCGCGGGACGCGGAGGCAACGACTACGCCGTCCTCGTTGGTGCGCAGAACTTTGACGGAGGATGTACCGACATCGATCCCGATGAAGTCCATTCAGGCAGTGTACCAGAACTCAACGACCCAAAGCACGCATCACCACCGTTGCATATGCGCCTCGAGGCAGCGTGAACGTTGAAAGAACTTTCACGCGTCCGGTTTCTCTTGCAAGTTCATCTTTCGTCGGTTCGGAGAGGGCGAAGTCGGGAATCGAAACGAGGAGCGGACGCATGGCTTCGCCGAAGTACGGGCGGCGAAGCCCCGGAATCTTGAGCTGTTTGAGCGTCAGTTCTTCTTCGTTCAGCGCTTGTTCTGCGCAGCGATCCCATGGTGGAGTCAATTCGGAGTTGTGGGCGAGTACCGGAATGTTCAGAGCGTGCCAACTCTCAGGAACTCGGCGCGCTTCGGGAAACAAATTGAGATCGAACAATCCTTGTGTCTCATAGACCGCCGCGCCGCTCGCGCCGAGTTCGCGGATCATGTGAAGCACGGTTTTGTTCCACAGGTGCGATTGGAAGGCCTCCACGCACATCGTCTGAAGGAAGTAGGGGAGGTGCGTGAATGCTTCCTTTGCGTTCGCACCTCTCGCAAGTGCCTCGATGGCCTTGCGTTCCGGTGTTCGCGGAAGTTCGGTCGCGAGTTTCCGCCAATCGCCCCAATGCGCGGCGCAGAGTCTGGTGAAGTCTCGTGTTTTGCCGACATCTTTGCGCGCGGGCGTGCCGATGAGCAATCGAAGCGCGTTGTCGAAATCGCCCCTGATTAATGAAGCCGCCGCGAAACCCTTGCCGTGACGGATCGATCCGAATCGTTGATCGCCGAAATAATTGATGAGCACAAAAAGATCGCGCAATCGAAAGGCCTCTGCGCGGTCTTGCATGGAGCGCACATCGGCGCGTGTTAAATCGCGAACGACCAATTCAAAGCGATTCCCCACGATTGATTCCGCCGACATCGGTTCCGAAGACCAACCGATCCGTCGGGCGCCGCATCGTTCCAGTTGAACCTCTTGAGGGAGTTCGGCTGCGTGCTTCCCGCTTTGGGCGCAAACCGAAATCAGTTGGACTGTTTCCGCATGTTTGTCTTTGAGTCCCGCGTAATCAATCGAGCCCGCCTTGGTTCGCAATTCGCGGCACAAAAATCCAAGCGCTTCCGGAGTGGACAGCGATGTCTTTCGCAGTTCGTAAACGGCATGAGGGTGTTCACGCGACGCCTGCGTTGACAACGCTTCGATGTAGCCCTTGGAGGGGACCTCGAAGACTCTGAAGTCCTGCGGCGTTCGGCGAAGTGTCATATCAACCGCCGAGCTTGACGGGCAAGCCCTCTTTGCGGTACTGCTCGGCGAGCAGACGAATCTCATCCAGCGTGAGGTTGAGGCGATCTGCCGCGGCCTTGATCGAGTTGTACATGTCTGGATTGGTCATCAGCTGACCCGCGGTACCCTCGCCCTTGGAGACCCGTTCAAGAATTCCGCTCATCGAATCGGCCGCGGACTTGGCTCCCGCGAGCGCCTCGTCCGCGCGCTTCAGGAACGACTCGACACCTTCCCGTGTCTTCACGATTTCGCTGCTGACTGTTTCGCCCGTGGACTTCCATGTTGCGATGAGTTCGCCCGTATCGGTGACGACTCGGTCTGCGCGGTCAACGGTCTCCCGGATTTTGCTGAGCATCGCTTCATCAGTCAGGAACTTCTCGGCAGAAGCGATCGCACGATCAGCTCGCTCGATCGCGGTTCGAATGTTCGGTTGCTTCCCTTGCTCGACGTCGGCGAGTGTGCGCGGTTCAACCATGTCATACAAACGCTCACCGAGTTGGCGATAGGTCTCGGAAAGTGCACGCAAATCCGAGGCAGGCCCCTCGATCATGGACGCGATCTTTTCCGTCAGTGACTTGCCGCCCTCTCCTCCATTGAGCACAAACCCGGGTTCCGCTTCTGCATCAGGGATGAAGTCGTTGAGTTCACTTGGAGTCAGAGACTCAGGGATGACGAGTTCCACGAAAGAATCGCCGAACAAGCCCCTTTCGATTCTGATCGTGGACTTTCGCGGCAATTTGAAATCCCGACCGATCCGGACTTTCAAGACCGCGCCATCGTTGGAGACCAACGCAGATTCCACTTGTCCGATGCGAACTCCCTTGAAAAGCACCGGAGCCGGGGAACCGACTCCCGCGGCGTTGTCCATGCGAATCGCGAACCTGGTGAACTGCTCGCCGACCGTCGGCAATTCCTTAAACTGGAACAGCATATAGATGAGTCCGGCGATTCCGATCAGTGCGGTCAAGCCGGTCAGGAAATCTCGAACGATCGGTCTCATGGGGTTCCTTGATCAGCGGCAGCGAAAGGATCGGCGACGGAGGGCGGAGAATCGATGACCGCCGCGTCCGAATGATCATATCGCCCTTTCATGAACTGTTGAACTTTCGGATTCGGGTGCGTTTCGACGTGTTCATACGTTCCGTCCGCGACGATCTTTCCTCCGAGCAACATGACGACACGATCGGCGATTTTGCGTGCCGAGACCAAGTCGTGAGTGACGACCACACTCGTCATCCCCAGTGTGCGACGGAACTTCAGGATCAATTCGTTGATGCCGTCGGATCGGATCGGGTCCAATCCAGTTGTCGGTTCGTCGTAGAGCACCACTTTGGGGTTGGTGATCAACCCGCGGGCGAGCGCGACTCGCTTTTTTTGTCCCCCCGACAGTTGTGCTGGAAGCTTGTCTTCCACTCCGGCGAGATCCACCGTTTCAAGGGCATGGTGAACCAAGTCGGTCCGTTCGCGCTGGTTCACCGTCCTGTGTTCGAGTAGCGGAAATTCGAGATTTTCGCGAACGGTCATCGAGTCAAACAGCGCCGACATCTGAAAGATGAGCGCGACATCGAGCCGTGTTGCACCGAGCGCGCGTTCAGAGAGTTGGTCCGTTCGTGTGTCTTCGTAGTACACCTCTCCCGCGTCAGGCTTGAGCAATCCGATGAAGTGCTTCAGCATCACCGATTTGCCGCATCCTGACGGGCCGAGCACCACCGTGGTCTTGGATCGCTCAATGTCAAGATTCACACCGTCCAGAACCTTTTGAGTCCCGAATGATTTGTGGACATCGATCAATCTCAAGATGGGCCGGTCGATCGCCATGAACTCGCCGCACTCCGTTCACATAACATTGCGAGTGAACTCCCCCCTCGGACATCATCAACAGGATAGACCCCGCCTTACCCGAAAGGTGCTTCACGTCGGTGCCAAGTTCAACTTTGAACAGGTCCAATTCGAGAGCCGGGAGGGACAATCGGTCGTTCGTGAGGTGGTTCGACATCCCGGCGCGGTGGTGGTGCTTCCGATTCTGGAATCAGTCGCAGATCCGACGGTGGTATTGATCCGCAACTTCAGGCTCTCCATCGAGGCGCCGCTTTGGGAGTTGCCCGCCGGCACGCTCGGCCCGGGTGAGGATCCCGCTGTTTGCGCCGTCAGAGAACTTGCAGAGGAAACGGGATACAGGGCTGCAACCGTGCGATTGCTCGGTCGGTATCACCTTTCGCCGGGCATGACCGATGAATGCATGCATGCTTTCATCGCTCACGATCTGTCGCCGGTGGGGCAACACACCGAGATTGATGAGTTCATCAGCGTTCACCCGATTTCACTTTCACGCGTTCTGCGGATGATCGATTCGGGAGAAATCACGGACGCAAAAACGATCGCGACCGTGCTTCGTTTTGTTCGCGGCGTCGGAGCGGAGTCGAATGGTTCGCCACAAGGATCAGCCTGAAACCTTCGTCGGATCTCGGGCATCGCCCCGGGAAGATGCATTCGTTCGTTTGCTCGGTTTCGGTGACGATCCGCTGACATGGTCGATTCCAATCGGCAGATTCGGCAAGATCAAGATTCGAATCCATGTGATTCTCTTTGTGTGGCTTGCGATTGAGGCCGTTGTCGCGGTCGTTGCGAACCAACCCCACCGCGATGCCTTGCTCGCACTGGTCGTATCGATACCGATCATCGCGCTGACTCGCGAGATCGCCCGCGGTCGCATTTGCCGAAACGAGGGGCGCGAGCTCGAAACCGTCGTAATCTGGCCTCTCGGGGGACTTTCATCAACGACTCCACGGATGCGTACGGAAGCCGGATGGCGCGCGGTCTTCGCCGAAGTGGGGGGATTGATCTGTTCCCTGGTGCTGATGCCCGCCTTCGCGCTCGGGTTCATTCTCGTAGGCGGTGATTGGCTCAATCTCGAGATTTCTCCGGTGAGACTCGATCTCGCCGCGCGAAGTTTTATGATCGGTTCGACGGCCAACGAACCGTTGGCGTTGGTCCGCATGGGTCTCTGGGCGCTTTATCACGCCAATGTGCTCATCATGCTGACAAATCTGTTGCTTCCGTTGTATCCGTTCGATGCGGCTCGCATGCTTCGCGCCAGGCAGGAACGCACGCTTGGCGATTGGCCCGCCGCAGCATTCACCGCCAAAGTCGGCTTTCTCGCCGCGATCATTGTTCTCGTCACCGGTGCGGTTACGGACAACGGGCGCATGATGTGTATTGCGATTCTCGGAGGCGCCGTCACATGGTTTGAACTCAGGCGCGCGGGTTTCATCCAGCATGCGGCCACGGAAGTTTCCGCGCCTGAAGGCTCCGATTCGGGGGCCATGTCGGAAGTGTCCGACGATGACCCAGAGGAGAAGCTCGACCGTCTCTTGGCAAAGGTCCACGCTCTGGGTATGGAATCGCTTACGGATGACGAGCGCGGATTTCTTCGGGATGTCACCGAGCGACGCCGCGAGGTGTAGCATTCATTCGAACAGTGTCGATACTGAGGCGATTCGGCCGATATTCGACACGTGATTTCCTTCGGCGCGTTGCCGCGGGTGTCATTCAACTTCGGACGGGTGCTCATGGGCGTCTACGACAGAGACTATGTGTTCGGTGGAGGCGGCGGCGGAGCTCGGCCGCGGACCATGTCGGTGACCACATGGGTCATCATCGCGAATGTCGCGGCATTTGTGCTGCAAATGATGTCGAAGCCGTCGCGTCCGATCGGTGACTTGTTCCTCGATATGGACACTGTCACGCGATTCGGACACTTTTCGATCTTCAAGGTCACGCTCGATGGCGGCCTCGAATTCTGGCGCTTCGTCACGTTCCAGTTCGTCCATGCGGATTTGTTTCACCTCGCATTCAACATGTTCGCTCTCTACATGTTCGGCAACATGGTCGAGGGGCGTCTTGGAACCCGCAAATACCTGGCGTTCTATCTCACCTGCGGTATCGCCGGTGCATTGACGTATCTGGTCTTGGGACTTGTGGGGGAGCGTTTCTCCGGCTTCCCGGGATCGCTGCAGGTTTCGCGCTATACGCCCCTGATCGGCGCGTCTGGCGGAGTGTTCGGCGTTCTTATCGCTTGCGCGAAGATCGCGCCGGACACGATCGTTCAATTGCTGATACCGCCGATTCCCGTGAAGCTGAAGCACTTCGCTTACGGCTATGTCGCCCTCGCGGTGGTGCTCATTCTTGTTCGCAGCAAGAACGCCGGCGGCGAGGCTGCTCACTTGGGTGGTGCGGCCGCCGGTTACTTCTTCATTCGACACTCGCATCTGCTCCGGGACTTCTGGGATGTGTTCAGCGATTCTCGCAAACCCAAGAAGAAGGATGGCCCGCCACTTCGTATTGTGCGCGACGATGATGCCGAGTTGGACGGATTGCTGGATCGAGTCAAGCAAGTCGGGCATGCGAATCTGACTGCGCGCGAGAAAGATCGACTCGCTGAACTGACTCGTCGAAAGCGAGCCGCGGATGGAGAGAAATGACCGCACTGTCCTTTGAGATCCTCCAGCGTTCAAATCGGTGCGGAGCGCGATTGGGAAGGGTGACGACTCTGCACGGCGGATTCGACACTCCGGCATTCATGCCGGTCGGAACCAAGGGCAGCGTCAAGGGACTCTTCCCTGCAACGGTTCGTGGTACGGGCGCGCAGATTCTTCTGAATAACACATATCACCTCTTGCTGAGGCCCGGTCCCGAATTGGTCAGCGCCATGGGCGGAGTTCATCGCTTCATGAACTGGGATGGGCCGATCCTCACCGACTCCGGCGGATATCAGGCGTTCTCTCTCGCCGACATGAACAGCGTGGATGACGAAGGGGTGACATTCAAGTCCATCGTGGATGGCAAGATGATTCGCATGACGCCCGAAGAGGCGACGCGCGTGCAGAATCTTCTTGGAGCCGACATCATCATGGCTTTCGATGATTGTCCTCCGTCCGCGCCCTTGACTGATACGACCGCGGCTTCCGAATCCGATCCCCTTTTGACGCGAGCCATGGTTCGCGACTCGGGCAAAAAGGGATACGACCACGAGAAGCGACTCGATGTCGCACTCGAGAGGACTGCGCGTTGGCTTCAACGTTGCAAGGACGCTCATTCGCGCCCGGGCGAACAATCGCTCTTCGGCATCGTGCAGGGTGGCACCGATCTCGCGCGGCGATCCACCTCCGCGGAGCAGATTTGCAACATCGAACTTCCCGGATACGCAATCGGCGGAGTCGCCGTCGGCGAAACATCCGGCGACATCGCACGCGTCGTTCGCCATACCGCGCCACTGCTACCGGATCACAAGCCCAGATACCTGATGGGGGTCGGATACGAGCGCGACATTCTCGCGGCCGTGTTGTCCGGAGTTGACATGTTCGATTGCGTCCTGCCGACACGCAACGGACGAAACGCCAACGCGTTCACCCGTCACGGCCAGATTCGACTGAGAAACGCTCAATATTCGGAGGATCCCGCGGCGATCGATTCCGATTGCGATTGCTACGCATGCGCTCCGCATTTGCACGGTTGGACCGGATCGGCCGGCTTTAGCCGCTCCTATATTCGGCATTTGTTCATGGCCGGCGAAATGTTGGGGCCTATATTGGTGAGTATCCACAATCTCAGACACTTCCAAAGGCTCATGTTGGACATTCGTTCGGCGCTTCGGAAAGATTGTTGGATCGACTTCGCGGCACGGTGGCCCGTGGCCTGCCCCGGCTTCCCGGATGGATTCCTCCGCGGTTGACGCCCAGTCGGGAAGTCGCATGATGAGTACTGCGTCCGTGGGATGTCACGCCCGCGGCGAGAAAGGCGAACATGTCGGACCTCTCAGTGAATTCACTCCTTCTTGCGCAATCTCAACCCGTGCTCACCCCCGGTGAATCCGCAACACCCGCGGCGACCGGTACGGCCGCTGACGGAAGCACGACGGGAACCACGCAGCCCGCGGCTCAGCCGTCGATGGGCATGTGGATCTATCTCCCGCTCATCCTGATGATCGTCTTCATGATCTGGAGCTCTTCTCGTCAGCAGAAGAAGGAGCGCCAGAAGCGTGATGAAATGCTCAAGGCATTGCATCGCGGCGACAAAGTGCAGACCATCGGCGGCGTCATCGGCAGCGTCGCGGACATTTCAGATGACGAAGTGGTGTTGAACGTTGAACAGGGGCGCATCCGCTTCTCAAAGTCCGCTGTTCAGCAGGTTCTGCGCTCGACTTCATCAAAGGGTGAACCGGTTGTCGAGGCCAAGCCTGAGGGCAAGACCGCCAACGTTTGATTTTCAGGGAATTGTCGCGCGATTTTCATTATGCAAAAGAGCATCTTTACCCGTCTTGCATTGATCCTGGTGGTCACCTTCGCCTGCGCGTACTTCGCGTGGCCGCCGGAGAAGAAACTGCGTCTCGGCAAGGATCTTGCCGGCGGCGTCAGCTTGGTTTACTCCGTTTCGATGGAGAACGAGCCTGATCCCGCAGGCGTCATCGCGCAGATGATCAAGGTGCTCAAGGAGCGCATCGATCCGGATGGATTGATGGAAATCTCCATCGTCGCGCAAGGTCGGGATCGCATCGAAATCACGATGCCGCTGCCGACCGCGAAGGTGAAGAAGCTCAAGGCTGAGTTCGAGGCCGTTCTGAACGAAATGGGGCGTTCCGAGATCACGGAAGCTCGATTGGATCGTGAGTTGGCGAAATCCGCCGACGAACGCGCCAAGGCGTTCGAAGCGCTTTCCGCGGGCAATTCAACGCGTCTGAACCTGCTGAACGAACTTGCGAAGTCGTATGACACGTGGACGGGTATGCAAACGGCTTACGCCGCGATCCCGACTGAGAACACCGAGGCTCGTCGGGCGATGGTGAGCGAGGTCGCAACATCCGCGATCGCCTTCGAGAACGCGCGTCAATCAGTGCTCGCGACGGTCGTCGCGCCTGATGAGATTCGTGATGTTGTCTCAGCCAGCACCAAGACTCGTTCGGTTCGTGACGGTCGCAAAACGATCGAGCTGCCCAGCCGTCGTGAATTGGCGGAAAAGCACCTGCGTGAGAATCATCCCGATTCAGCCGCCGAGATCGATCGCGCTTTGAAGCTGTACGAGTCTTACGCAGCGGAGCGAAAGACGCTGGATGATCCCAACGACCTTGTTCGCATGCTTCAAGGCGCAGGCGTCTTGAGCTTCCGAATCGCGGCGCGTCCCGGCGAGTTGGCCGAAGAAGCCGAAATGCGAACGCAGTTGCAAGAGCGCGGCCCTCGCAATGTTGAATCGCGCGTCGCCCGTTGGTTCCGCGTGAATCAGATCGAGGCATGGGTTGATACCAAGCAGGCCTCGGATTTCCTGTTCGCCGCCCCTGAAAACGCTGGGCCTTTCTTCGCTCAGCGCAATCTCGTCGGCGCCTCGTATCAGGGTGACTACTACGTCCTGTGTTTCGTCGGGCCCGGCAAGGAGCTCATCCCGACCGAAGGCGATCCTTGGCGTGTATCTTCCGCCGGACAAACCCAAGATGAGTACGGTCGAGGCGCGATCCGCTTCGATATGGATCCTCGCGGCGGCGCGAAGCTCGGTGAATTGACCCGTGCGAATGTCGGGCGCGAAATGGCCGTGTTGCTCGACGACCAGGTTTACACCGCTCCGACTCTGCAGGAGGCCATCTCCTCCGGCGGGCGCATCACCGGAAAGTTCGATCAAGCGGAAATCGACTACATCGTGCGCGTGCTCGGAGGCGGAGCCCTGCAGGCGAAGCTCAGCAAGACTCCCATCAGCGTGAACAATCAGGCGCCCGAGCTCGGCAAGGACAACTTGGATGCCGGACTGCGCGCCGGATTGTTCTCCTTCGCGATGTGCGCAGTATTCCTTTCGATTTATTACTTCTGGTGCGGCATCAGTGCGACCCTTGCGTTGGCCGTCAATCTCGTTCTGATCGTCGGAGCAATGGCCGCGAATCACGCGGCGTTCACGCTTCCCGGCATCGCCGGTGTGATCTTGTCCATCGCCATGGCAGTCGATGCGAACGTGCTGGTGTACGAGCGCATGCGTGAAGAGTTGTTGCTCGGCAGCGATCTTCGCAAGGCCGTCAGACTCGGATACGAAAAGGCGATGTCTGCGATCGTCGATGGCAACCTGACGAACTTGATCGTCTGTCTCGTGCTCGGATTCATCGGAACGGTCGAAATCCGCGGCTTCGCCATCACCATGGGAATCGGCGTCGTCACGACACTCTTCTCCCAGCTCGTGATCACCAAGTGGATCTTTGATGTTGGCGTCGAGTTCTTCGGTTGGCGCAAGGCTCCAATGCTTCCTCTCGCCGTTCCGGCCGTGCAACGCGCATTTGAACTCAAGATCGATTGGATGGGACTGCGCAAGTTCTTCCTGGTCGGTTTCGTCCTGCTGATCGCGGGTGCGATCGCTGTCGTGTTCTCTCGCGGTTCGAAGATGCTCGATACCGAGTTCCTCGGCGGCTCGTCGATCACCATCAAACTCAAAAATGATGAAGCCGGTAAGCCCATCAAGCTCTCCCGCCAACAGGTCGAGGAGCGTCTTGATCAACTGGCCGATGAACAAAAAGCCTCTTTGGGCGAATTGAGAACCGCGAACATCCTCGTGGTGAATCCGGATGCAGACGGCTTCACGTCCGACACCTTTACCATCAAGACATTGGTGACCGATACCAAATCGCTCAATGCCGGAATCTCGTCGAGATTCGCGGATCTGATGGATGTTCAAGTGCCGCTCGCGTTCAAGAGCAGCGACACGGGGGATGCTTCTCGTGCGCCTGTGTATCCGATCGTCAATGCGCGCCTCGGTGCCAACATCGATCGCGCCAATCTCAGTCAGACCGTGAACGAGTTCGTCGGCGGAGCGGCGATTGTTCTTGAGAACATCCGTCCGGCGGTTTCAACGAAATCGATCAAGGACAGACTGGATAACACAAGAGCACAGTCGGAGTTCAACTCAACGATCGGTCGTCCGGTTCAAGTGATCCCGCTTGAGGGCACGGATGATGCGGCCACGGCTGCGGTTATTCTCGTTCGTGATCCTGACGTGTCGTTCTTCGGTGGATCGAATTGGAACTCAGTGGTTCGTGACCGTGAGTGGCGCCTTGTACAGGGAGCACTCACCAATCAATCCCAATTCTTGAACGTGCAGTCTTTCAGTCCCGCGGTCGCTCGCACGTTCGTCGCCGAAGCGATCGGCTCGTTGGTGATCGCAATCGTGCTGATCATCGTGTATGTGTGGGTGCGATTCAATTCGATTCGATACTCGCTCGCCGCGATCGTTCCGACGATCCTTGACTGCGTCGCGGTCACCGGATTGATCGCCGTCGCTGAGATCATCTGTGACAGCAGTCCGAAGCTCGCGGGCTCGCTCAACCTTCTGCCTTTCAAGTTGGATCTCACCGCGATCGCATCGCTCCTCACGATTCTCGGGTATTCCATCAACGACAAGATCGTCGTGCTTGACCGCATTCGTGAGAATCGCGGCAAGTTGACGTTCGCCACGCGGCAGGTGATCAACGACTCCATCAACCAAACGATGAGCCGAACCTTGATGACCGGTACGACGACGATCCTGTCGACGTTGATCCTGTATCTCATCGGCGGCGAGGCGGTCCGATCCTTCGCGTACACGCTCGGACTCGGTGTCGTCATCGGCACATTCTCGTCGATCGTGCTCGGTGCGCCGATGGTGTGGGCCGGTGATAAGCAGGAATCCGAGGGTGCGTCGGCTGAACCTGCAACCGCCTGATTCTCGGTTTCGGCGAAATCTGGAGCACGTTGGTCATGAACGAGACCGTCGCCAAGCTCACCGGCCTTTCGCTGCTGCTGATTGTCGTTTGGATCATCGTGTACTGGTTGACTCCATCGGAACCGCGGATCACATTTGCCGATATTCAGGGTGAACGGGATGTCGCATCAGTCGCGAACGAACCCGTGAGGCCGCAGGTCGTTGATCGTCCCGCGCCCACAGAACCGGCGCCGCGGCGATCGGATCCGCCTCCCGCGGTTCGTCCTCCGGAGTTCTTCGATCACATCGTTCAGAAGAACGAGTCTTTCGAATCGATCGCGAAAAAGTACTTCGGGCCGAAAGCCGGCGCATCCATCATCGCGAAGGCAAATCCTTTTGTTGACCCGATGCGAATTCAGCCGGGCCGCGTTTTGCGAATCCCGAAGGATCCGGGCAACATCCAAGGCGTTCCGACAGTCGCTCCCGTGAAGGAACCCGCCGTTGCAAAGACCTATGTCGTGAAGCCCGGCGATTCCCTCTCCAAGATCGCTTCGAAAATCTACGGTGATTCGCGCATGGCGAAGAGAATCTTTGAGGCAAACAAAGATCGCATGAAGAACATCGATTCGCTGAAGGTGGGGCAGGAACTGGTCCTCCCGGATGTGAAACCGGAATGAGTCGCGTTGATTCCGAGTGCGACTGCATGATCGTTGGCGCCGGAGTCGTTGGCTTGTGGCTCCGCGCATTGCTTCACGCACAGGGCCGGAGCGTCGTCACGGTTGAAAGAACCGCAGCGGGTGACGGACAGTCTGTTGCTTCGCAGGGAATCCTTCATCGAGGACTCAAGTATCGAGTATCTCCCGAGGCACAACGCGCCGCAGAAGAGCTTCTTCGCGCGCAAGCGATGTGGAACGACGCGTTTTCGGGAAGAGGTCCGGTTCGATTGTCAGGAGTTCGGTTCGTCGCCCCGCACATGCATATGTGGGCGCCCGCGGGAGGAGTCGGCGGATTCCTGGCGAAGGCCACCGCCTCCATGGCGTCGCTCGTCATGTCTTCGGATGCCAAAAGGCTCGAGGTATCCGAGCGCCCGCCGGCGTTTCGTTCGGCTCATCCCGATACGGCGATATTCGAAGTCGCTGAGCAATGCGTAGATCCGCGATCCCTGATGCGATCCTTGATTGAGTCGTGTGCGTCTCCCATTCTTCGAGATCAGCCTGAGTTGATCGAGCAGAACCCGGAAGGCGTTCGGGTGAAACTTACATCCGGGAAAGTCATCGTCGCTCGGACGCTCTTCGCATGTGCCGGTGAAGGCAATGACAGGATCATTCGATTGGTCGGTGCAGATCCGGATTCACTGATGCAGCGTCGCCCGCTGGCGATGGTCGCGGCTGCTCAAGCCCCGTTCGATTTGTTCGGGCACTGCATCAAGCCGATGTCGGACAAGCCGCGGATCACGGTCACAACAACAACGCGCGGAGATCAGCGTTATTGGTGGCTTGGCGGGTCACTCGCGGAAGACGGAGTTGAACTCTCGGATGATCAGCAGATCGCCGCGGCGCGAGACATCGTGTCGCAGTGTCTTCCTTGGGTTGATTCTTCGGGCTTGTTGTATTCCGTGCATCGAATCAAACGAGCGGAAGGACGCAAGAAAGACGGATCCCGCCCTCAGGGTCCTGTAGTCCACACACTCGGTCGTGTGCATGTCGTGTGGCCGACAAAACTGGCCCTCGCACCGATCGCTGCATCGATCTGCGCGTCGAAAGTTGCGGAGTCCACGGATGCTTCGGATGCTGCGACGGCGTGTGAGATCGGTGTCGCTGATGAGCCATGGCTCAAAGGCGGTGTATTGTGGAAATGAGGGAACTCGGCAAGACCGGTTTGTCAGTGAGTGTGCTGGGACTCGGCACCGTGAAGTGGGGGAGGACGCTCGGATTGAAGTATCCGACGCCTGTCACATTGCCCGACGATGACGAGTTGAATCGACTGCTGCGCGTCGCCCGCGATCATGGAATGAATCTGATTGATACAGCTCCCGCCTACGGCATTGCTGAGGAGCGAATCGGAAGATTGATCGATGATCGTGAAGCCTGGGTGATCGCGACGAAGTTCGGCGAACAGTTCACCGAGGGCGTTTCGCGGTTTGACTTTTCGTCCCGCGCGCTTCGCGAGAGTCTTGATGCTTCTTTGCGTCGTTTGCGCACCGATCGTGTGGATTTGCTTCTTGTTCATTCGGACGGTCAAGTCGAACATCGATTCCCGCATGATCTCATTGAGGCCTTGATGAAGGAAAGAGACGCGGGACGGGTCCGAGCGATCGGGATCAGCTCCAAAACCAAGGAGGGTGGATTCGCCGCGCTGGATTGGGCGGATGTGCTGATGGTGACATTGAATCCCGAGTATCGGGAAGAAGTTGAATTGATCCGGGAAGCGTCACGACGCGGCGTGGGCATCCTTGTCAAAAAGGCTCTCCTTTCAGGACATGGGGGCGGTACGGCACGACCGTCGATTCGGGAGTGTCTGGCCACATCACTTCTCGAACCCGGTGTTTCTTCCATCGTTATCGGTTCCGTTTCTTCGACGAATGTGGAGAACAACGCCCGAATCGCCGATGACATTCTGGCGCGCGGAGATGTCCCCTGACCGCGAAGGTGCTGGTGCTAACATTTCGGCGCGCTTGCGATTTTCAGCGAGAGGAAAGACATGTCGATTCGCAGAATTCTGGTGACTGGCGGAGCGGGCTTCCTTGGTTCGCATCTCTGCGAGCGATTGGTTGATCAGGGGCATGACGTCATCTGCCTCGATAACTTCTTCACAAGTCAGAAGACCAACGTCGCGCATCTGCTGGGCCGTCCGAACTTCGAACTCGTTCGCCATGATGTCACGCAGCCCATCTGGTTGGAGGTCGATGAAATCTACAATGCGGCTTGTCCTGCTGCTCCGGGCCATTACCAGTACAACCCGATCAAGACCATGAAGACTTCCGTCATGGGCGCAATCAATGTGCTCGGACTTGCGAAGCGCTGTAAGGCCAAGGTACTTCAGTTTTCGACGTCTGAGGTTTACGGAGATCCAACGGAGCATCCGCAAACCGAGGCGTATCGCGGCAACGTGAATCCGATTGGTCCCCGCGCGTGCTACGACGAGGGAAAGCGCGCCGCCGAAACTCTGTTCTTCGATTACCACCGTTCGAACAGAGTCAACATCCGCGTCATCCGTATCTTCAACACCTTCGGTCCACGCATGCATCCGTTCGACGGTCGTGTCGTCAGCAACTTCATTCGTCAGGCGATCCTGAACGAAGATATCACGCTGTATGGCGATGGCACGCAGAGCCGTTCGTTCTGTTTCGTCAGTGATTTGATTGAAGGCATCATGCGA
>JBKDPX010000276.1:0-3645 GCA_046342165.1 Phycisphaerales bacterium
GTCCGGAGACAAGGAGTTCCTGATCGCCGCATGGCACTCCGCACGCGATCGTCGCGATCCGAGTACGGATCGGGAGAAAACCATCGGAGAACTTGATGATGGCTTCACGCTGACTTTTGAAGATGTCGGCGCCGACAAGTCAGAAGTCGAAGGCGGGACGACTCTCTGGACGGTCTTGCCTGACGGGTCCGTCTCGAGAAACTCGGATGTGAAAGTTCGACGAGTCGATGGAGCCACGGCCGGTGTTTCGGTCGGAACTTGGAATGGCACCGTCACCTTCGGGCCGTTTGTCACGGACGAAAAGCCGTGGTTCGAATCCGACGGCGACATGTCTCCTCCGGACGATGTGCGAGCTCCCGTCGTTGTCGAGGAATTGGATGAGCAAGCGAAGGAGCCGCAACCGTGATTCGTCGCGGATCCGTTCTGCTCGAATGCCTCGTCGCGCTTGCGATTTTTGTCGGCGTCGCTTCGACCGTGTACTCGCTCATCATCGGAGCCGCCGGTTCGGTCGAGCGAACCGCACGAATCGAAAGAGCCGCGGATCTCGCTCGATCGGCACTGTCGAAGATCGAGGCCGGAATTGAAACGCCGGAATCCCTCAACGGCCCCGTTGAATCGTGGCGGGATGATTCAGACGGAACATTCGATGATGTTGCGGTACTTACGCCTTGGGTGTTGGAGATTTCCACCGAGCCATCCGAGTTCGAAGGGCTCGTCATGGTGACCGCACGCGCCGAGTGCTACGACCCGCCGGGGTCTGATCGACTGGTGACATCTTTCGAGCTCAAACAACTCATCGCGCTCGGATCCACTTCGTCGGAAACTCCGCGGAATTCGCGTCCGATCGATGCAACTCGCACCCGGCCTGAATCCGCAATCGATCGTCGGATCGAAGAGCGGAATTCCCGTCGATCGCGTCGTGAAGCCGAACAGGAGGCTCCACTTGACCCGTAAAGGCTTCACACTTGTGGAAGTCCTCGTGGCGCTTTTGATCCTCGCCTTGCTTTCGGGTGCGGTATATCAGTTCATGGCAAGTATCTCCGAAGATCGCGCGCGGATTGAGACGGTCGCGAATCGCAATATCGGGGCAACACGCCTTTTGACATTGATCGAATCTGATCTGTTGACGTGCGTCGCCGTCGCGGACGATGGATCTTCCGGAATCAAAGGTGATGCATCCTCGCTTCGGATCGCGCGAAGAGCCGTGAAGATCTCAGTGGGAAGTGCTGCGAACTTCTCGGATGCGACCATGACCGAGTATCGATTCAACAAGTCCGCCAGAACATTGGTTGCCGCTCGCGACGGTTCGGCGGCGGACGAGCTCGTGACGGATATCTCTTCAGTCCGATTCAGATTCTTCCATGAAGGTGAGTGGGTGAGCTCTTTCGACAGTTCGGCGACCGGTGCCGTCCCCGCCGCTGTTGAAGTGGCGGTGTGGTTCACAGGCGCGGATGACGATGCGGAAGATCCGGATGCGGATGTTCGACTGCCTCCTCCGGATCGAATCCGTGTCATAGGAATACACGATGCGGTTCCGACCGGTGGAGGGTCACCATGACGCTTCGTCGTGCGGTCATACTTCCCGGTGTGCTGATTGTCGTCTCAATCGCCGCGATCATCGGTGTTGCGGCACTTTCAAGGACGGATGCGCATCAGGAACTTGCTGCCGCGTCCATCGGTTCGATGCAGTCCCGCTCGCTCGCGTGGTCGGGAGTGCTGGCCGCGCAGTCGCAGTTGTTCGCGAGTCGCGATCGCATTTTGGCAGGCGAGGATCCGACACTCGTTACGACGTGGTCGACTTCCGTTTCAGGCGGGACAGGTATTGTCCGTCTCTTGCCGTTCGGCGATCCCGAATCCGAAACCCCGTTGTACTTCGAGTTCGAGTCCGCGAAACTTGACGCGAACATGATTTCCGAGGATGCGCTTTCGAAACTTGACGGTCTCGGGCAGGATCTGTCAGCCAAGATCATCACGGCGCGTGCCGGCGGATTTCAGTGTGTCGAGGCGATCGCCGCCGTTGAGGGAATGACGGATGAGCAACTCTTCGGCCCGATGCGCGATGCCGAAGGACCCGTCGCGCGCCGCGGCTTGCTTCAATCGCTCACGACATTCGCTTTCGATCCGAATATCACTGCCGGTATCGGTGAGTCTCAGGAAGCCGGTCAACCGCGCATTCCGATCGGCACTCCGTGGTCGGAGCAGTTCGCGGGTGTTGTGACCCAAAGATGCGGGGATGCCGCTGCGCAAGCGCTCTCGCAGATCGCCGGCGGAAAGAGTTCGATTGTGCTTGAGTCCGACTTGCTGCGTGCACTCAAGAGTAAAGGTGTTTCCGCGACGATGTGGGGGACCGTGCTTGATACGGTCTGCGTTTCAGACGACATGTTTCGAATCGGTAAGACGGACATCAACAGAGCCGATGCGTCGGTTCTCGCGCTGTTGCCGGGTTTCGATGAAGACATCGCCTCGAAGGTCGTCGCTGCACGAGCCGGACTGCCGTCCGCGAAGCGACTCGATCTCACTTGGATTTTGTCGGAAGGCTTGCTCGATGAGGAGAGATTTTTGCAGGCCGTGGATCACATCGCGGTGCGCTCTACGCAGTTTCGTGTGCGCGTTGAAGCAGGTGTTCGAGTCGACGATTCACGCGATGATGACAATGAAGGACAGGAGGCTTCGGCGGAAAACCTGGATCGCGCCGTGATTCTTGAAGCAGTCATCGATATCGCCGGAGACGTCGCCCGCATCGCGTATCTTCGGGATGTCACGCACCTGCAGTCCTCGCGAAGACTCGCCCGTGAAGTGGAACTGCGAGAGGACGATGAATCTGATTCGGATTCGCGAGGAGTTGTCATCCAAACTCCGAGTGACGGTTCGGATTTCGATTCCGCGACGATGGAAATGGAGTCGGACGATTCCGCGCCGGATCCGTCTCTTCCGGATGTGGAAGATACACTTGAGGAGGCGGATGTTCGTCAGCCGCAAGTTGATGAGTCCGGCCCGCCGAAACTCATGGACCGCAGAATCGGGCGATGGAAAGCACCTTCACGGAGTTGATTAGTGCCGGCGAAGATCGAATACAGCGTCCTCAAGTTGGACGGCGGGATGATGACCGCCGCCGCGGTCGTCGTTCATCCCACCGGAGTTGAAGTACTCCGTGCGGTCAAGTCCACAAGACCTAACGATGTTCCCGGCGACAATGCTGCCGCAATCGGCGGTTGGATCGCAGCCGAGTTCAGTCGCGCCTCATTGACGCGCAATCGTGTCGTGCTCTGCGTGCCTCGCTCCGATGTCGTGCTGAAACAGTTGAGTCTGCCGGGGCCCGAAGAGGTGACGGAGGGGGAACTCGCCAACATCGTGAAGCTTCAGATGTCTCGTCAGGTCGCGATGGGATTTGACGGCGCAGCCGTTGATTACGCGGTGCTTGGCGAGCAGGCCTCCGAGGGCGTGAATGCGAGAGATGTGCTCGCGGGCGCGATGCCCGCTGACCGTATGGACTGGTATCGGGGTATCGCTTCCGCCGCGGGACTCAAACTGGTTCGAATCGGGCTTCATTCCGCAGGTGTCGCGGCATTGCTCACGGACCTCTCGCGAAGCGAAAACGGCCCGATTATGGGGATCGCGATCGGCGCATCCACATTGGATTTTGTG
>JBKDPX010000277.1:0-7123 GCA_046342165.1 Phycisphaerales bacterium
ATGCTGTTGCTGATTGTCGGCGTGCTTGCACGTCGCCATGCTCGCTGAATCAGCAGCCGCTGTCCCAATCGCTGAAGAACTCGATGACATCATCTCCGTCGGTGCTGCCGTCTCGATTGATGTCCGCCGCGATTTGGCCGAGATCCCATGCGCCGAAGAACGCGATGACGTCATCTCCGTCGACGCTGCCGTCGGCGTTGAAGTCCGCGCCGCACAGGGGTGCGCCGACGCGTACGGACATGCCGTAATTCGCGCCGAACATTCCGAATGTGGATCCAACGACCGTCGCAGCGCCGGTGGTGCGGTTCAATCGAAGCAGATTATCCGTCGTGGCGTCGATGGTGTGGATGTCGCCGGTCAACGGATGCACGGCGAGCCCGTTGCAGTCGATGATGTTCGCACCCAACGCGCCGATCACGCTCTGAGCTCCGGTCGGGCTGACATTGAGCAGCACGGTGCCCCCGGCGTTATCCGCAAGGGCGAGCAGTCGACGACCGATCGCATCAAACTCAAGTCCGCTCAGTTGGTTTGAACTCGTGCCGCCGAACGTTGTCGCCACGAGTGTGCTCGGATTGATGCGCCAAACCTGACCGTTCGAGCCGGTGCATCCGTACAGCGTTTGCGTATACGGATCGAACGCCAACCCCGTGAACGTGAGCGAAGTGCCCGTGAGTGTGCCCTTCAACGTCGCAACGCCGGTGGCGGGGTTCACGAGATACAACTCGCGCGATGAGTTAATCATGTAGAACACATCTTGGAATTGGTCATACGCCAGACCTTGATGACGCCTTCCGACGGTCGAAATCTTGCTGAACTTACCCGCAACGGGATTCAGCGTGCCGAAGTTGTTGGCGAGGTCGCCGATGACAAACAGCGTTCCGCTCGGTGTGCCCGATCCAGACGCGGTGATTCCGAGCGGAGCACTGAGCGCCGCCACGAGATTCGCCTGCTGTCTCGCGGTTCCGTTGTTGTTTCCGCCGGTTGAGGAGCACCCGCCATGGGTGTGAATGCCAATGGCCTGACCCGTGGATTCGTTGAAAATCGGTGACCCCGAGTTGCCGCCGGTGGTATCCGTGTTGTAGCGCACCGCCGTACCCGAAAGTGTCAGCGATGCGCCGAGGTGAGTCTTCTGTACTTGGTTCCATGTGGCCGACACCGGACTGCTCACGGTTCCGTAGCCGGTGATTCGGATCGGAACGCCGGCGCCTGCAGGAGCGTTCGCGAGCGTGTAGCGGGCGTTCTGCCCTTGAATCGCCGTCCAGCCCGTTGTGGTGTTCGGAAGCGTTCCGAAGTACTCCCAATCGAGTCCGACGCCGCCATTTTGGCGTTGGATCGAACCGGCGTCGAAGGAGTATTGATCCTGCGGTGCGCTCGACACCAGTCCGCCGCTCGAAGTCGAAAGCGGAACGTTGAACTCGACCAGCGTGGTGCCTGATCCGCCACAGTGGCCCGCGGTCAGGAATCCGCCGTTGATGTCATTGATCAGCCAGCCCGTACACCCCATGCTCAGTCGGCCCTGCCGCGCATCATTCGACAGCGTTCGATCGTCCGTCGAACCGCAGATCGACCGATCCAAGAAACTCGGTTCGCTCACCAACACGCGATCGATGTTGAGCGTGCTTCCGGGTTGTGAGCCGCTCGCGAGCACCTCGATCAACACCGCATCGCCGTTCAGGAACACCGACCAACCGTCGGTCCACGAGAGTGACTCGCCGTTCAATTCCTGCACGCCGCCGTCGGTGAGCGAAGTCAATCGCAAGGTGGCGCCGTCCGCGCCCGGGTCGCCGCCCAATACTGTGCCCTTGAGTCCGACCCGCATCCACGTGACCCCGGGGACATGCACGACATCGGAAGCGACGACGCGCCGCTCTTCGGGTGACGCCCGGAACGACGCGACATCGATCTTTCGAGCAACGGTGAGTTCCACGCTGGAGCGGGGCGCGATGTCCGGCGTGAGTTGACCATGAGAGGTCGCCGCTGCCGCCGCGATGAGACCACAAACCGTCAACATGAAATCGTTGCAACGTGACATCATCGGCATCCTTTCAAACCACCGCGCGAGTGTCTGAGCATATCACATCGCACAAGTCGATTCGAATGCCTGTTGTTCTGATAAATCGGGCCTGGATGATCCGAAATCGATGTTATGCCCCGAGCAGTCGCTCGCAGGCCGAGACACAGTCAGCGATGCCATGTTCCGCGGACTTCAGTCGCAAGTCCGGATTCCTCGGCGCCTCATACGGACTGTCGATCCCGGTGAATTGCGGAATCTGACCCGCGCGCGCTTTCTTGTACAGCCCCTTCGGATCGCGCGACTCACACACGCTCAATGGCGTGTCCATGTACACCTCGAAAAAGCGCAGGCTCGCCCTCGCGTGGATCTCCTTCGCTCGTTCACGATCGATTTCAAACGGCGAGATCGCACTCACGAGCACCACAAGCCCCGCGTCCGCAAGCAGCCTCGCGACCTCCGCGATCCGGCGAATGTTCTCTTTTCGATCCTCAGCTGAAAACCCGAGATCGGAACACAACCCCGTGCGCAAGACATCGCCGTCGAGCATGTAGGTTCGCACCCCCTTGCTCAACAAACTCGCATGCAGCGCCGTCGCGATCGTGCTCTTGCCCGAACCCGAAAGTCCCGTGAACCACATCGTGCATCCGGCGCCGTTCACGGTTCCACCTCGCTGATCAAACCCGCACCCGTCGTGTCGTTCGTTCGTTCATCGATGATGATGAACGCGCCCGCCACGCGGCATTCCGAGTAACTCGCGCACGCAAGAGGGTCATCGGTCGTCAAGGTCACGCCGCCGATTTCGTTCATGTCGAGCGATGCCGGCTCGTGGATCATCTGTCCCGTTGAGATGTCGAAGCGATGCTCGATGCGCTCGATCGTCGCCGTCGTCGTCTTGGCCGCGTGTTTCACCACGACTCTGCGTCCGGGTTCCAGCGCCGTAGCCGACATCCACACGACCGTCGCGGACATCGTGGAGCCGATTTTCGGCTTCCATCCGCCGACGATCGCAAGATCGCCCCGCGACACGTCAAGATCGTGCTCAAGTTCCATCGCGATCGAAGCGGGGGCCGTCGCGGACGCGACGCTTCGCGCGCCGATGTTGATCGATGCGATTCGACTCTTCAGTCCCGACGGCATGAACCGCACCTCATCGCCGACGCTGAACGTGCCCGATGCGATCGAGCCTGCGATCCCACGATAGTCATGATGCGCCTCTTCGCGAGGACGGATCACCAACTGCACAGGCATGCGCGCGGGAGCCGTCGGATCCGCATCGCGCACGATCGCTGAGTCCAAGCGTTCGAGCAACACTCGACCGTCATACCACGACATCGACTGTGACCGCGAGACGATGTTGTCGCCGCCGAGCGCCGCGATGGGCAGGAAGTCGATCGTACAGCGTTCCGCGATCGTTTTTCCTTGCGCGCCGTCGGGCCGGAAAGTCGTGGCGAACGCCAGGAAGTCCTCGCGAATGCGTGCGAATGTGTCCTGTGCGTAGAGCACGAGATCCATTTTGTTGACGCACACGATGAGCTCGCCGACGCCCAAAAGCGCGCAGATGCACGCGTGTCGTCTGGTTTGCTCCACCACGCCGTGACGCGCATCGATCAGAATCAACGCGACGTCGGCGGTGCTCGCGCCCGTCGCCATGTTGCGCGTGTATTGCACGTGTCCCGGACAGTCGGCGAGGATATAGCGACGTCGTTCCGTGGCGAAGTAGCGATACGCCACATCGATCGTGATGCCTTGCTCCCGCTCGGCGCGCAGGCCGTCCGTGAGAAGCGCGAGATCGGTGCGCTTTTGCCCGAGCGCGACGCTCGCGCGCTCGACCGCTTGCAACTGATCCTCGAACACCGACTTCGTGTCGTATAACAGTCGACCGATCAGCGTCGACTTCCCGTCATCCACCGATCCGCATGTGATCAGTCGGACCAATCCGCTTTGTGCGCTTGAGGTACTCATCAGAAGTATCCCTCGCGCTTGCGGTCTTCCATCGCCGCGTCGCTGAATGTGTCATCGATTCGCGCGCCCCGTTCGCTGACACGACTCGCACGCAAAATACGGATGATGTCCTGCGGGGAACTCGCCGGACTCTCAATCGCGGCGGTGCACGTCATGTCTCCGACGGTGCGGAATCGAACGCTGAGATTTTCGACGGTCTCCCCCGCAAGCGGAGGAAAGAAATCCGACACCGGGCAGATGTATCCAGACCTCTTCACGACTCGACGCGTGTGCGAGTAGTACAACCCCGGCAGACTGATGCGTTCGTGCGCGATGTACTCCCACACGTCGAGTTCAGTCCAGTTCGAAAGCGGGAACGCGCGAATGTGTTCGCCCGCAGTCGCGCTCGTGGCGTTGGCTCGTTTGATTCGTCCGTTGTAGATGTTCCACAACTCAGGCCTTTGGTTGCGCGGATCCCATCGACCGGCGCGATCCCGAAACGAGAAGACGCGTTCCTTCGCGCGCGCGCGTTCCTCATCGCGTCGACCGCCGCCGAAGAGCGCATCAAATCGAAACTCTCGCACCGCAGCGAGCAGTGTCGGGCTCTGCGCCCGGTTGCGACTCGCTTGCTCGCCGGATTCCTCCGCGATCCCCTTACGAATCGCATCTTCGACGCTTCGAACGATCAATCGCTCGCCGAGCGCGCGCGCGACGTTGTCGCGATATTCCAATACTTCCGGGAAGTTATGACCGGTGTCGATGTGAAGGATCGGGAACGGCAATCGCGCCGGGTGAAACGCCTTGCGCGCGAGGTGCAACATGACGATCGAGTCCTTACCGCCGCTGAAGAGCATCGCGGGTCGCTCGAATTCCGCGCAGACTTCGCGGATGATGAACATCGCCTCCGCTTCGAGGCGGGCAAGGTGCTCCGGAGGCGCTAGGGCGCTTTCATCCAGCATTCCGGGAATGCGCTCGTTCGTGACGCTCATTCGTGTGAATCGTATCGGCGTTCCCGAGGTGTTGTTCGAGTCTTGTAGCGCCATTGCAAGCCGATTGACGCGCAGTTTCTGCCGCTTACGCCGCCGGCGACCGCCTTCGGGCGCTTCCCCTGAAGTCGGCGCCCTTCAAGGCCGATAAGGTTGTCACGCCATGAACCCTGCGCACCAGATTTGCATCATCGGCGGCGGATTCTGCGGCACGATGGTCGCCGCGGGGTTGCGTCGCGCCGGCTTCGCGGGCCGCATCGCGATCGTCGAGAAAGAGGACGCTCGCGTCGGTCGTGGCGTGGCCTACTCGCCGCCCAACTCAAAGCTCCTGCTCAACGTTCCCGCTCGCAACATGGGCGCATGGGCCGACAATCCCGGCGATTTCCTGACCTGGCTGAATGCCCGCGGCGAATCGCCCGCTCCCGGCGCCTATCTCTCGCGTCGACTCTACGGTGAATACCTTCGATCGGTACTTCACGAATGTGAAACGAAGAGTGGCAACTCCGTCGATCGCATCAATGCCGAAGCCGTAAGTGCACGCCGCGAACACGGACAGTGGTTCGTCACTCTGTCGGATGGCACGACGATCCATGCAAAGTCGATCGTCATCGCCATCGGCAATCTGCGCCCCGGACCGCCGAGCGCGTTTGCGCGATTTCAAAAAGCATCGTGGTGGCGTGGCAACCCGTGGGCGCCTGACGCTCATGCGCGATGTCGTGATGCCGAACGCGTGCTGGTGATCGGTTCCGGTCTCACGATGATCGATGTGTGTCTCTCGCTCGCCTCAGGCGGCGCGAGGCCTCGCATCACGGCGCTGTCACGCCATGGCTTGCTCCCATGCATCCACGACGCCGCCGACATCGCCGCCGCGACGCCGCCGCCGATTGGGTGCACTCTGCGCGACGCATTTCGCCACGTTCGCTCCGAAGCGCGACGACTGCTTCGCGAAACCGGAAACTGGCGTCCGGCGATTGACTGCCTGCGCGCGCACACGCCCGCGTTGTGGTCATCGTTCTCGCAAGAAGATCAAGCCCTTTTCCTCCGTCATCTTCGCACCTACTGGGATGTTCATCGACATCGCGTTCCCGCGGAAGTCGTCGGACGAATCGTCGAACTTCGTCAAGCGCGCGTGCTGAAACTCGTCGGTGCGAGGGTCGCCAACGTCAACGATCTCGGCCATGCCGCGAGTGTAACATGGTGCGATCGTTCCACCGGTTCATGCATCACATCGCAGTTTGATCGCGTGATCAACTGCACGGGCGCACGCACCAACATCGAAGCCTCCTCGCTACTTGGCTCCATGGCGGCTTCAGGTCATCTTCGCGCCGAACATAACGGTTTGGGCGTACTCACCGACACCGCGGGTCGTGCGATCAACGCCTCAGGTTCCGCCGATGATTCACTCTTGATCCTCGGGCCTTTGCGTCGCGGCACACTGTGGGAATCATCCGCGGTTCCGGAATTGCGTGTGCAGGCTGCGGACGCCGTTCGACACATCATGAACGCCGTGTGATCTCAAAGTCCACGGCATTCCAACATTCCCGAATCTCATGTCGACTCACGACTTTCGCGATGCTCGCCACGCGGCCGCGCCGCGCGTTGTCGGAAACGGTGAAGTTGAAGCGCCGGCCTTCGCAAGTTCCGCCCTCAGCGCCTGTGCATCCGCGCTTCGCTTGAGCGCGTCAGCGATTTCCGCCGCGAACGCCAACGCTTCCGGATACCCAGGCCGCAACTTCAGCGCAATCGTGAAACACTGCGCCGCTTGATCCAACTCACCGCCGCCCCACGCAAGCGCCGCACCGAGCATGTAGTGTGCCTCGGGCAGCGCCATCACGCGTTCCGTGGCATCCAGGCAATGTTCAACGGCGGCCTCGAATTCGCCTCGCTCAAGCGCCGCGCGTGCGCAAGCGAGATGCGCCTCGGGCGCACCGGGATCGTGCTGTGCGGCGCGCTTGGCGAGAGGCGCGGATTCATCCCATCGTCCCGCACGACCAAGCAAGTCGGCGAGCGTTCGTGCCAGATTCGATGCGGATCCGTAGGACTTGATCGCCGCGTCGAGCGATGTGTTCGCCTTCGCGGTCTCTCCGCAAGCCATGAGCGAAACGATCCGAGAAAGCGCGGGTTCCGGCACGTTCGGCGCCGCGCGTTCCCATGCGTCAATCGCGCCAAGCGCACGCTGATG
>JBKDPX010000278.1:0-4891 GCA_046342165.1 Phycisphaerales bacterium
CGATCGACGGCGATGATGTGATCGCGTTCTTCGCCGACTGGGATAACGCAGTCCCGTGCGCCGATGTCGATGTCTCCGGCAGCGTCGACGGGGACGATGTCATCTCGTTTTTCGCGTGGTGGGATGCCGGCGGTTGTTGAAAACAGAAGATCGTGATTCCGGGCGACCGGATCACGAAATCACGCGACGCCCGAAGTCGATCTTCATCGCTTGTTTCGCGAGGTAGAGCGTTTCCTCGGCCACGGCGTTGGCCTTGCGAACGTGCTGACGGATCAGATCGATCACCATTGAATCGCCCTCCGGCGTATCGAGTTTCGCGCGGCGTTGGCGCATCGGCTCAAGCATTGCGTTGATCGCTTCGCCGAGCTCCTGCTTGATGTGCCCGTCGCCGATGTTGTCGCCTGCGGCGTATCGAGATTTCAACTCCGAAGCGCGCGCCTCGGTGAGGAAGGCTTCACAGAATTTCATCAGTACATTGTTCGGATCACCGGGTTCCGTCGGACTTTGACGTCCCGTCGTGATCTTGTTGATCTTCTTTTGCACGTCCTTCGCCGAGTCATTGAGGAAGATCGCGTTGCCCAGACTCTTACTCATCTTGTTGATGCCGTCGATCCCGGGAAGTCGCGCGACTCGTCCGATCTTGCACTTGGGAACCGGGAACAATCCGCCCGCCTTCACGTGTTCTTCCGGCGGGACGCGGTTTCCCACGCCGCAATAGATCTGATTGAATTTGCCGGCCACCGCGCGGCACATCTCGATGTGCGCTTCTTGATCTTCGCCGACCGGCACCAGTTCCGGTCGAAACGCCAGAATGTCCGCGCACTGTCCGACTGCGTACATCGGGAATCCGAAGCTGTACGAATCGCCGAGCCCCTTCATGTCGATCTCGGTCTTAATCGTCGGATTGTTCATCACGCGATTGAACGGCAGCAACATCGCGAAGTACCAGGTCAACTCGGCGATCGCCGGGATTTCCGTCTGAAGTACAAACACGCTTCGATCGGGATCCAAGCCCACCGACAACCAATCCTTCACGATCCCGAGCGTGTTCGCGCGAATCTGATCCGTTTTTTCGGCGAGCGTCGTGAACGCATGCATATTCGCGACGAGGAAGTAGCACTCATACTCGTCCTGAAGCTTCACTCGGTTCTCGAGTGAACCGACCCAGTGGCCGAGATGCAGACCCGTGGAAGTCGGAGTGTCGCCGGTGAGGATACGAGGACGATTCGAGGTCGTGGACATGGCTCTTCAGGGTAGGACTGCATCTCGATATCCCCAAGTTCGGTATGGGCCGGATCCAGTATGATGCGAGTGCCTTGGATCCGATCCTTTCCACATTGTTTTTGCTGTGCGCTTCCGCTGCCGCAGGTCTGCTTGGAAGTCTCACCGGCCTCGGCGGCGGTGTGGTGATCGTTCCGCTCTTGGTCCTTGCGTTCGGCATCGATGTTCCGTATGCGGTCGGCGCAAGTCTTGTCGCCGTGGTCGCGAATTCCTCGGGTTCAGCCGCGGCGTATGTGCGCGACGGGTTCACGAATGTCCGAGTGGCGATTCTGCTCGAAACGGTCACCGTCGCCGGCGCGATCCTCGGGGCGATCATCGCCGGATTCGTCTCCAAGACATTCGTCACGACGGTCTTCGGACTTGTTGCGATGTGGTCGGCCTACAGCGCGCTTCGACCGTCTCCGCACACCGTCGAGGACGGCAAGCCCGATCCGCTCGCCACGAAACTCGGACTCGACAGCACCTGGCCGTCGAAAGACGGCATGCGCGCGTATCACGTGCGCGGAGTTCCGGGAGCGATGGGTGTCATGCTCGGAGCCGGCGTCTTATCCGCGATCATCGGTGTCGGTTCGGGCATCGTGAAAGTGCTTGCGATGGATCGCATCATGCGGCTGCCGTTCAAGGTGAGCACGACGACGAGTAACTTCATGATGGGCGTCACCGCCGCAGCGGGTTGCGGCGTGTATCTCTCGCGCGGCCAGTTGGAACCATCCCTGTGTGCGCCGGTGGCGTTGGGTGCGCTTCTTGGCAGTATGCTCGGAGCGCGTCTGCTCGGACGAATGGACAGCCGCGTACTGCGATTGATTTTCGCGATCGCCGTCGCCGCGGCGGGCGTGCAGATGATGCTGAAGGGATTCCAAGGATGACGCCCGACCCGCAGAAATCCTCGCGAGGAATCGTCTCCGGAATAATGATTGCCGGAACTTATGTCGCAATGATCGTGTTGGCGGCGGCGGTGATTATGCTGACTCTGGGGAGCGTGCATCCGGACTTGCGCGACTATTCGTCCGCGCAACACTCGTCGCCGTCACCGTCGGCGATCATGAACGGCGTCATCGCGCTTGATCCTTCTTCGATCGCGATGCTCGGCGTCATCATGATTCTGTTGATTCCCGTCGCACGCACGCTCGGCGCGGCATACATCTTCATTCGTGAAAGAGACCGCCTCTTCGCCGCGCTCAGTCTCGCGATCGTCATCTCTCTGCTCGCGGGCGCGTGGTCACACCTTGCGCGGGGCGCACCCGATCACGCCGACCATCCTGCCCGTGACGCCGCCGTCCCTTCGATGTGAGAAGAAAAGATCCCGCTCTTTCACCGTGCAGTGCGGAAGAATCTCGAGTTGTTCCAGTTCCGATTCAATCTGCAATCGCAGGCACTCTTTGAGATCCACGAATCCCTTGCCGTCGGCTTTGGTGCGTACCGGCGCCTTGTCGCCGAATCTCGAGCGGAAGATCTCGACGACTTCTGATCCCACCTCGAATGAATCTCTTCCGATGCACGGTCCGATCGCTCCGATGATTCGTGTTGCGCCCAGTTCACGCATGCGATCGATCGCGCGAAGCGTCACGCCCGAAATGACGCCGCGCCATCCCGCATGCACGCTTGCGACCACCCTGCCGTCGGTCGAAGAAAGCAGAATCGGCGTGCAATCGGCGGTTCGTATCGCAATGAGGCAGTCCGCACTGTCCGTCACGATCGCATCGGCTTTGACATCGCCCCAGATGATCCGCTCGCCGCAGTCCGCGCCATCGCGTTCGACATGTACATGATCGCCGTGAACTTGATGGACCTGAACGATTCGCCGATCAGAGGCGTCGATCGTTCGCGCGAGCAGTTCGAAGTTCTTCGCGATCGTTTCCTTCGAATCGCGCAAGACTTCAGGCGGCAGCTCGCCGGGATTGCCGAAGTTCAGAGAGTCAAACACGCCGACCGAGAATCCGCCGCGACGAGTGGTGAACGCATGCGGCACGCCGATCTCACTCAATGCCGTTGAATACATCAGTTCGGGCGTCGGCATCGTTTTGGTTATATTATAAAAACTTAGCTTGTAAATCGACGCACGAGAATCGCGTTGTTTTGCCCGCCGAATCCGAAGGAGTTGGAGAGGCAGACGTCGATTCCGCCCGAGGCGTTGCAATCTCTCGCGGCGTTGGGCACGTAGTCGAGGTCGCACTCGGGATCGGGATGGCGCAGATTGATCGTCGGCGGAACCCACCCGGTCTTGATCGCCATGACGCAGGTGATCAGTTCGACGGCTCCCGCCGCTTGGATCAGGTGTCCGAGCATGCTCTTCACGCTTGTGAAGGGGATTTTCGGAGCAAGTTCGCCAAAGATGCCTCGCACCGCTTTGGTTTCGATGCGATCATTTTCCTTCGTGCCCGTGCCGTGCGCCGAGATGTATTGCACAGGGGGGCGACCATCGGCAAGAAGCTTGCGCGGATCGATGCCCGCTTCATGGCACGCCTGCAACATCGCGGCTTGTGCGCCTTTGCCCTCGGGTTGAATGTCGGTGATGCGGAACGCGTCTGCGGATGATCCGTAGCCGCCGACTTCGCACAGTGGCGTGGCGCCGCGCTTGAGGGCGTGCTCGAGTTCCTCGAGGACGAGGATGCCGGCACCCTCACCCATCACGAATCCGTCACGGGTTTGATCGAAAGGACGCGCGGCCGTTTGCGGATCTTCGCGATTGGTCGACATCGCCGTCAGGCGGATGAAGCCTGTCATGCCCAACGGATGAATCATGGAGTGCGCGCCGCCCGCAAGCATCGCGTCCGCATCGCCGCGACGAATGATCTCGAACGCTTCGCCGACGGCCTGGGTTCCGGCGGCGCAAGCGGTCATGCAGTTGAAGGCGGGGCCGCGGCAATCGAAACGATTCGCGATTCTTGAGAGCGTGACATTCGGTTCCTGCTCAACGTCGCGCGGTCCGTCCATTCGGCTCAGGGCGTCCTTGGCCCAGAGCGGGTCCTTCAGCGAACGCGAGGCAGTGTCCCACGCCGTCAAGTTGGCGTGCGCGAGTGATTCGACTTCGGGAGCGGTTTCACCCGCGCCGAGGTAGACACCGATTCGTTTTCTGTTGATCGTCGTGCTGTCGAGGCCTGCCTGCTTCACGGCCTGAGCCGCGGCACCGAGCGCGAATCGCGAGCTCGGTCCGGCTTTGGCGTAGCTGGCTGCGTCGGGAAGAAACGCGCCGAGATCAAAGTTTTTCACTTCTGCGGCAAAGTCGGTTTCAAAGGTCGAGGCGTCAAAGCGCGTCACTCGTCCGATCGCGCACTTGGAGGCCATGAGCGCCGTCCACACCGTTTCAAGATCGCACCCGAGCGGTGTGATCCAACCCATTCCTGTGATAACGACTCGTCGCGACATGTTGATCCGTCTTTAGTGGTCGAAGTCGTGCGTCGCACCGTCCGTTCCGCCGTTATGGTCGGAATCATCGAACGACACGCCGCGCTCCGCGTTGATCTTCTCGACGTTGAGCACGCGCACGAGGCCGTCCTTCAAACGGCGCTCTGAGAAATTGATGATAAGGCCGAGATCCAGGTTCGCGGCTTTGAGATGCGCACGAAGCGCCAGGCGCTCCGAGGTGGTCACCTCGCCGGCTCGTGACATC
>JBKDPX010000279.1:0-2641 GCA_046342165.1 Phycisphaerales bacterium
GAACGTGTCGTTCCCGAGGCCGTCAAAGCGAAGGGCAGTGGACAATCCGCGGCATTGATTCCGCCGATTGTCTTCTGCCTTCCGCCTCACCAAAGGCCTCATCTTCCGCGGTCCTTTCAACAAGGTTCGCCGTGCGCATTCGAGCAAGCGCTCCCGATTTCTCGTGAGCTCAGTCTGAGCGCACACGGCCCAACGTGAGAAGGCGGTAAGCCATGTCAGTGAACATCGTTCCTCCCTTTGAAAAGCTGGTTCGCGTCGAGCGCGAAATCGGCGGTCGTGTCCTCTCGCTCGAAACCGGCGTCGTCGCAAAGCTCTGTAGCGCCGCGGTGATGGCAAGCTACGGCTCAACCACGGTCCTCGCGACCGTCGTTCGTTCGGCGCCTCGCGACGGCATTGATTTCTTCCCCTTGACGGTTGATTACCGTGAGAAGACCTCCGCCGCGGGCAAGTTCCCCGGTGGCTTCAAGAAGCGCGAAGGTCCGCCGAGTGAGAAGGAAATTCTCACGATGCGCATGATCGATCGTCCGATTCGCCCCATGTTCCCGGATGGGTTCATGGACGAAGTGCAGATCCAGGTCTTCGTGATGAGCCACGACGGCGAGAACGACAGCGATGTGCTGGCGGGAACAGCCGCGGCCGCCGCGCTCGCGATCAGCGATCTGCCGTATGAAGGCCCGACCGCGACGGTGCGCGTCGCTCGCATCCACACGGATGACGGTCCTCGCTACGTGCTGAACCCGACCGTGTCGCAGATGGATTACTCCGATCTCGACGTCGTCGTCGCGGGCCACAAAGACGGATTGAACATGATCGAAGTCGGCTCGGCCGAAGTCGATGAGAAGGGCGTGCACGGCGCGCTCGCGTTCGGCTACGAGCACATCAAGGATGTTCTCGCGCTCATCGGCGAACTCGCCTCCAAGGCGGGCAAGCCCAAGGTCGCCGGCGAACTGCACCTGCCGACCGCTGAAATCGTCGAGAAGACCCGCGCCGCGTGCGAGAAGACTCTGACCGAGGCGCGCAAGATCAACGGCAAGGCCGCTCGCGGCGAGGCCGTCGACAAGATCCGCAAGGAGTTCCTCGAAGCTCACTTCGCGCTCAATCCTTCGGGCACCTACGAGCAGTACCTCAAGAGCCTCAAAGAGCGCACGATGGCCAAGGAGGCCTTCAAGCGCCTCGAAGAGAAGATCACGCGTCGCCTGATCGTTCAGCAGAAGATCCGCGCTGACGGCCGCGGCGCAACGCAGATCCGCCCGATCACCGGCGCGGTCGGCATCTTCCATCGCACCCACGGTTCCGCGCTCTTCCAGCGCGGCGAAACGCAGAGCCTGTGCTCCGTCACCCTCGGAACGACCAAGGATGAGCAGATCATCGACGGTCTCATTCCCGAGTACAGCAAGAAGTTCACACTGCACTACAACTTCCCGCCGTTCTCAACCGGCGAAGCCAAGCGCATCAGCGCTCCCGGTCGTCGTGAAATCGGACACGGCGCGCTCGCCGAGCGCAGCTTGCTCGCGATTCTCCCGAGCCCAGAGGACTTCCCCTACACGATTCGCGTCGTCAGCGACATCACCGAGAGCAACGGCTCTTCGTCGATGGCCAGCGTCTGCGGCGGCTGTCTCGCGATGATGGACGCCGGCGTCCCGATCCGCGCGACCTGCGCCGGCATCAGCGTCGGTCGCTTCGCCGATGACAACGATCAGAACGAACTCTTCGTGACCGACATCATCGGCGAAGAAGACTTCTTCGGCGACATGGACTTCAAGGTCTCAGGCACGCGTGACGGCATCACCGGCATCCAGCTCGACCTCAAGACCCGCGGATTGAACCTCGATCAGATCGCGGTCATCCTCGAGCAGGCCAAGACCGGTCGTCTCCAGATCATCGAGATCATGGAAGCCATTATCGCCAAGCCGCGCCCGGACATCAGCCCGCTCGCGCCGCGACTGATCACCATCAAGATCGACCCCGAGAAGATCGGCAAGCTCATCGGCCCCGGCGGCAAGATGATCCGCGGCCTGCAGGACAAGTACGGCATCACCATCGACGTCGATGATGACGGCACCGTCCAGCTCGCGGGCAACAACGGCGCGACGATCTCCGCGGCACAGGCTGAAATCGAAGCCATGTGCTCCGAGATCAAGGTCGGCACGGTCTACACGGGCAAGGTCGTCAGCACGAAGGACTTCGGCGCGTTCATCGAACTCGCTCCGGGTACCGACGGCATGTGCCACATCTCCGAACTCGCCGAGGGCTACGTCAAGAATGTCCTCGATGTGGTGAAGCCTGGCGATGTCGTTCGCGTGAAGGTCATCAATGTCGATGATCAGGGACGCATCAAGCTCAGCCGCAAGGCCGTGCTTGCCGAAGAGCAGAAAGCCGGCGCGCCCGCGCAGTAAGTTAGAAATGATAAAACATAACAAGCGCCTTCCCTGTGAAGGCGCTTTTTTGTTTTTACCGCATCACGGGACGCACGCGCGCAAGCCATTCCGCGTTCCCCGTTCCCTTGCCTTTGTGCGCGCCGCCGAGCACGGGTGATTTCGTCAGGCTGATCACTTCAACGCCGAGTTGCGGAAGTCGACGCACGACTTCTTCGGTCACCTCAAGCGCCGCGGCTTCTTCGAGCACTCCGCCGCGCGGCAGT
>JBKDPX010000280.1:0-3325 GCA_046342165.1 Phycisphaerales bacterium
CTTCCGAGTCGACTTCGATTTCTGTCCGGCGGATTATGACTTTTCGGGGCTCGTGGATGGAGATGACGTCATCACCTTCTTCAGTGATTGGTCGGCCGGCTCAGGTGATATCGATCTCTCCGGCGCCACCGATGGAGACGACGTCATCCTCTTCATGACATATTGGGATGCCGGTTGCTGATCAGCGAGCGTTGCGTCGCAGACTCATCTCGTACTCATATTGATCCGGTCGATCCTTCGCCGGGATGTTGTACTTCTCCGGCAACGGATACGCACCCGGTTCCCACGCTCGACCGTTCATGACGCGCCAAGGTTGGAAGCCGCCGCTCATTCGCACGGTGATCAGTTGATAGACCAAACCACCGGTCGGTGATTCTCCGATTTCAGGCATCGGGCGATAGACGTCTACGGTGGCCTCGTGGGCGCGGACCCAGACTCGACCTACGTAGTACACCGGTGCCCCGCTCTTTTCCGCTTCAGGAGACATGGCGACGACCTCAGGGCCGCAGCCTTTGACGATTCTCTCGTAGTAGTAGCGCCGCGTACCAACGGGAAGACTCAACACCATCGGCCAACGGACGGTGATGTCCGCGGCTTCCTTCGCCGTGCTTGCGTTGATGCGGTCGTTGCGCGGTGGATAGCGATCGGCGACCCAGCGCACAGCCAACACGGTGCAGCGCTCGATCGCTTCGCGGTTCGGGCTTTCAGTCGCGATCTCCGCACCCGAGAGCTCGGGGTAGTTCGCGTTCGTGTTGCAACCCGCAAGAAGTCCGGCGATCGTCAACACACCGATTATTCGATTCATTCGTCGCATCGTCGAGATTCCTTTCTTCGAGTCGCGCACCGCGTCCGCGAGTTCACATTCGCCGACGCCGATAGTTTGCAGGCTTGCTTGCGGCGTAGAGCATCGTCAGTGCGAGTGGTCGTGGCGAACGACGGCGCGGGGTTGAGAGCACCACCTGATCAAACGGCTCCCGACCGATCCATCGCGGTGCTTCGTCGAGCGTACAGCAAATCAACTTCAGTTTACGAAGCGACTTGCCGAACTTGGATTTGAAGCGACCTTGCTTCACGGGAAAACAATATGCCTTGCGTCGCGTCGTCGCCAAATGAAAGCGACGGGCTTAGCGGTTCGGAATCAGCGCCCGTAAAGTCTGCGGCAATCCTTCAAGACTGCCCTGGCGTTGTTCACCTGTCGCCAATTGCTTCACCGTCGCAAGAACGGCCGACTCGAGAATCACCACAAGTGCCGCGCCGGAATCCGAAGCTTCCTTCAACAGCTTTCCGACGTTACGGGTGGACTTGTAGGTGTGTCTCGTGTGCAAATTGACCGCACGACAAGCGGCGACGAAAGGCTTTAACGTCGCTTCCGCGTCGGGGGTTCCGTTGCTGATCACGAACACGTCGGGAGTGCAACCCGCGAGTTTCATCAGGCGTTGATCGTCCGGCATCAAACCTCGATCCTGCAACACCAAACTCAACACGACGTCGCCCATACCGAATCCGACGGCAGGGGTCGCCGGTCCGCCGAACAACTCAACCAGATTGTCGTAGCGACCGCCGCCGGCGATCGCGCGTTCAGCGCCGGAGGCCTCGTGCACCTCGAACACCATACCGGTGTAGTACGCGAGACCCCGAACGATGGAAAGATCGAAGTCGATCCAGTCGAGAATGCCCGCCGCGGCGAATTCCTTCGTGAGCGGCGTGACCGCTTGGGAGAAATACGTCAGATCGACGACGTAATCTGTCTTCTGTCCCGCCGCGTCGACTTCGTCGACGGTCGTGCGGATAATGCCCTTGTGAAAAATCTCCGCTTGCTCGGTTGAGAATCCGAATGCTCCGAGCTCGCGCGCGAAATCCGCAGGCTGCATTTTGCCTTTTGCGTCGAGCAGTTTGAAGAGCGCGAGTTGCCGCGGCTCATCAAGCCCGCGCTGGCTCAACCACTCGGAGAGCGCCCTGCGGTGGTTTACCTTGACGCGCACGTCTTTCGGCGTCAATCCCAACGCGCGAAGCAGCGAGACACACACGCTGATGATCTCACAATCCGCCGCGGGCGAGTCGTCTCCGAGAATGTCTGCGTTCCATTGCAAAAACTCGCGAAGCCGACCGCGCTGGGGGCGTTCTGCGCGAAAGAATGTCGGAGTGCAGAACCACTTCGTCGGCTTTGGGAGCGAACCCGCCTTCGCGGCATACATGCGCGCGAGGGTTGGGGTGAACTCGGGCCGAAGCGCATAGTCCTTTTCACCGCCATCGCGACGGAACGAGAAGAGCTCCGAGACGATGCCCTCGCCACTCTTGACGGTGTAAAGATCGAGATGTTCGAACGTCGGTCCGTCGATCTCATCAAAGCCGTGGATGACCGACGCGCGTCGCCACGCTTCGAGGATGAAGCGACGACGAGCGGCATCGAGGGGATAGAAATCCCGCGTGCCCTTGGGAGCCTGCATCTGTTGTGCCATACGACGGACTCTCGGAGCGTGAAACGCTCTGGATTACTGCAGATTCATCGGCATCACGACGTACAAGAAGTCGTTGCCGCTCTTGATGAGTCCCGGCTTGTTCGACGCCTTGAGTTCCATCACGACCTGTGGTTCGGTGATGACCTTCAGCGCGTCGGTGATGTACTTGGGATCGAAAGCGATCTCCACCGCATCGCCCTCATACGCCTCGACCTCGGCCTTCACATTGGCCTCGCCGACCTCTTGCGCGCGGCTGGAAAGTTCGACCTGCTTGGACTTGGGCGAGAACGAGAGACGGATGCCGCGAGACTCTTCGTTGGTCAACAGCGCCGCGCGATCGACCGCGTGACCGAGCACCGCGCGATCGAATGTCACGCGCTTGTCTTGGTCCTTCGGAATCACTTCCTCGTACGGGGGGAATTGTCCTTCGACGATATTTGAGATCAACAGCGCGCGACCCGGGCTCGCGGCGGTTCCAAAGGAGAACAAAATCTGGTTGTCGCACACCGCGATCTGCACGGGCTCATCATTATCTTTGATAAGTTTCTGCAACATGCCCAACGCCTTGACCGGGATGATGCAGGAAACGGCCTTCGCGTCCTTCTCGCTTGACGACAGATTGGTACGGGCGAGCGCGAGTCGCTTGCCGTCGGTCGCGACCATCTCAAGACGCTTGCCGTCGCGCTTGAGGAACACGCCATTGATCGCGTAGCGTGAAGTTTCCTTCGCCGTTGCGAAGAGCGTGCGTGCGACGAGCTCGGCGAGACTGCCGGCGGGATGTGCGATGATCGCTTTGGCCTTGGTCACTTCCGCGGTGCCGTTGACAGCCGACTGGAAGTCCGGAATCGGAGGGAAATCCGCCGCGG
>JBKDPX010000281.1:0-910 GCA_046342165.1 Phycisphaerales bacterium
CCCGAGGATGTTCAGAAAATCGCGGAAGAAATCATCAACGCGCTCGATAACGAATCCGCCGCCGTCGGCCGAAACGTGCTTCGTGTTCTTCCGATGAATTTTGCCGAGGCCGGGGCCGTTGCCACATCCGTCAACGCGGCGATCGCCGTCATTGATATGCCCAGCGGCGGGAAGCCCACCGTTGTTGCGGCCGCCGGATCGAACGCGCTGATTTTGACAGGTGTTGACAAAGACCTGATGAAGGTCGAGGAAATCATCAAGCCGCTCGATGTGAAGCCGGGTGGAGCGGAAACGCCGTCCATCGAAACATTCGTGCTCGAACACGCGGATTCCGCGACCATCGCAAAGACCGTCGAGAATCTTCTTGTTCAGCAACAGCAGACCGACCCGCGAATGGTGCAGGTTCAGTTGCAACTCGCGCGTCAGGGTCGATTGGATCTCTTCAAGCAGCCGACGATCCGGGTTGAAGCTTCGGCCCGAACCAACTCGTTAATCGTTTCGGCTCCTATGGCGACCATCGAACTCGCGCGTTCCGTGATCGAGCGACTGGATCAGCCTGCGCTCAAGCCCGATCGCTTGGTCGCGACTTTCACGCCGATGAGAGGCGATCCCACTCAGTTGGCGAAGACGGTCTCGAACGTCGTCAATCAAACTTTGCCAGAAGGTCGTGGTCCGGTTGAGTTGACTCCCGAAACCGCATCCGGTTCGGTCATCGTGATCGGTACGACGGAGCAGGTGTCGGAGAGTTTGAAGCTGCTTGCCCAGTTCGATGATCGCAGTGCGGTCATACCCGCGATCGATCTCGAATTGATTCAGTTGAAGAATGCGGATGCCGCCGGAATCGCCCCCTCCATTCAGGGTTTGTTGGCGGATCGTTCGCGTTGGCCCGCGGAACTGCGCGCCGCCGAGA
>JBKDPX010000282.1:0-26677 GCA_046342165.1 Phycisphaerales bacterium
CGCCTCTTGAGTCGAGCGGCTGAGTTCTTTCTTCTGGTTCGCGGCTTTTTGCTGTTCCTGGAAGGTGAGTTGCTCCTGCTTTGCGATTTCGCGATCCTTCTGTGTCTTCAAGAGATCGCCGAGTGACTGCTCATCGCCGACATTGCCGATTCGAACGGCAGTGACGGTGACGCCAAATCGCGCCATCTGACTCTTGAGCATGGAGAGCGACTGCGACTCCTGTGTCGAGCGCATGGAGACATAATCGAGCGCCTTGACGTTCTCGGCATTGTTGCGGAAAATCGCGCGAACCGCGGAGTTCAGCGCGTTGCGGAAGCGCTCTCCTTCGTCATCGCCGAGTTTCGCGACGACGATCGCGGCTTTGTTCGGCTCGACGAGGTACTCAACGCGAACATCGACGGGGAATGTGAAGCCGTCGTTGGTTCGCACGGTGATCGCCCGTTCTTCGGATGCCGCGGATTCCGGCGTCGGAGGCGCTTGACGTTGCGCAGAACTTGTGTTCGCGGCGGCGGTGTAGTGAGCGATCATCTGCGTGCTCCACATTTCAGTCACCGTGAAGGCGTCGGTGTTGAGCGGATACTTTCCGGGAGGGAGCACATCGGTGCGAATGCCCATTTCGCCGGGGCCGGCGAGCAACATCGTGTCTTTGCTTTCATCCGAACCGATCACCGAAGGGGTATGCACGACAATGCTCGGCGGCTTGCCGTAATTGGCTTTGAGCACACCAACCTCTCCCGGATGTATCTCCGTTTGTGGAACCATCTTGATCTTGTAGAGCGAGGTGTTGAGACGATATTTGCCGGTCTTGAGCACCGAAGATTGCTTGCCTTTGGAGCCTTTGCCGTCGGTGAGGAAGTAACGGGCATCGAGCATCTTTTGAAACTGATCGGTGCTGAAGTCCGGTGCGAAGAGTTGATCGCCCTCGAGCGGAACACCGTCGGCGGTTTCGATCAAGCCGACCTGATCGCTGGGAACTTCGGTCAGAGGTTCATTGCGTACTGAGTAGATGATCGGCCAATAGCCGAAGTGCCATCCCGGGGCGAGAACGTCGGCCTGCACACCCATTTCGCCATCGACGGCGATGATCTTGCCGTCTTTGAGCGTCCCGCCGAACGCGTTTTTAGTGACGATTCCCACCTGGTTTGCGCCGACATACACCACGCTGCTGGCGACGACACCCACGGTGAGGATCGCGACGCTCAAGAACGCCAAGCCGCGCTTGCTGGAACCCTCTTGAACCTTTGCGATACCGGCGGCGACGATGAGCGCTAACACCAAACAGATGACGAACAAAAGCAGACCCATGGCGATTCCTCCTTCATTCAGGTGCCTTCAAGATCGGCGATTCCACGCGCGTCGCAACACACCGCGAAGTGACTCTGGCATGATGGTAGCAATGCGTTACACTTTGAAAGAAGCGACGATTCCGTCGCGAAGACGGGGCATGAAGAAGGGACACATCATGTCAAACGGCCGCCGCGGCTTCACATTGATTGAGTTGTTGGTGGTGATCGCGATCATTGCGTTGTTGGTCGGCTTGTTGTTGCCGGCGTTGGGCAAGGCGCGGGAGGCCGGACGAACGGTCAAATGTCTTTCCAATGTCAAGCAGATCGGCGGCGCAGCATTGAATTATGCGACGGATTACAAGGACCAAATCTGGCCGGTCGCGGGGCGCGATGCGACGGGCCGGCGATTCTGGCCTCCGGAGAGCGATCCTGATCCGGCGGATCGCAATGTTGCGCTGTGGGCGCAGAGGATCGAAAACACCGTGCGTGTTCCCGGAATCCTGTTCGATTACGTCGACAACGCGCACGCGATCGCGGAATGTCCGACGAACCGACGGCAAAATGCAAGCGCGGCGATCGCGGAGCGCAACAACTTCTGGGGCGGTCGATCAGGCGTGAACTTCGATTACACGATGCTTGACGAAGCGGAGGGAATCAAGCTCTCCTCCAAGCCGCTCATCGGATATGTCCCGCCGAATCAAGCCAACGGATCGCGCATCCTTCCGACCGGCGTGGCGATGATGATTCAACACTTTCAACACGTGCCTCTGTATTTCGAAGAGAGCACGATCATTTGGAATCAGCAATATCGAGACGGCATGTTCGGAAATGAGGATCAGCTGACTTCACGCCATGCGCGTAGCGGACACGTCGCGTTTCTCGATGGCTCGTCGAAGTTGATGAAGGAACTGGGAACCGACGGGAAAGACGGAGACGGGATCTACCGCAATCGAAATGTCGACTTCGAGTGTCTCGATATCTATGTGAACGGAAAGGGCCTGAATTCCACGTGGATTTCGGTCTCCGACAACGACTGGCGATTCAACTACATCCAGAAGTACGGCTGGATGAATACGCCTCAGTAAGATGCTCACATTCCCAGTCGTCCGGTGATCAGGCTCTTCCATGCAAGACCGTCGGACTTGCGGCGTGGCATCGGCGGTGTCGTCATCAGCGCCTCCCGGACTCCGCCGAACACATGTCCGAGCCGCGGCGCACTCACTCCGGCGAACATGCACGCGCGACAAACACCGGCGAGTATGCCGAGCAACTTCCATAATCCGCGACCGTGCCGTCGACCCATCCAGATCCAGTTTCGCGTCGCGAGGCGGAGCCAGCGATCCGATTTCTTCGCCGTGAAGGGGCTGTCGTGGAGCGCTCGCAAGGTCGGATCGAAGTGAATCGAGCCGTCGGCGGACAGAATCGTGAGCGCGAGATCGGTGTCGTTGCGATACAGGAAGTACGCGCCGAGATATCCGCCCGAAGATTTCCAGACCTCGGTGCGAATGAGGTTGGCGCAGCCCATGCGGTTGAAGCGCTTGCATGACCGCACGGCATCAGGCCATTCCGTCGCTCCCGTTTCGGGATGAATCGGATTGAACGCGATCGCATCGATCGATGCGTCCTCGTTCAACAACTTGATCGCGCGAGACCAACTCTCGGGTTCGGGCGCGGCGTCATCGTCGAGAATGAGCAGGCATTCACACGTCGTGGCGGCCGCGCCGATGTTGAATGACTCAACTCCCATGTTGTCGTTCAAACGAATCAGCTGAACCCTTTTGTCATTCGCGAGTCGTTGCGGGGTTTCGTCGGTGGACGCATTGTCAACGACGATGATCTGAGTCGGCGCCGGAACGAGCGTCGAGACATCATCGAGCACCCGCGAGAGTTTGGCGACTCGATCGCGGGTGATGATGACGACACAGACGCGGATCGCCCGATCCGACTGAGGCGCGCCCGATCCTTCGATCGAATCGAAAGCGCGCGCGATCGGATCAGCGGAGGACATCATCGTCCGGATGATACAGCGGGGGGCGAGTTCGAAGCGGGACATCAGTTCCGTCCGAACAAATCACGAAAGTCGCCGGAATCCAGGGGGCAAGTGGATGTTGCACCGCGGGAACCGAATACTTCCCTTCCCGATGAGCGCTTTTTGGTTGATTGCCCGACGAATGATGCGACACGGCTGGCTGTTGGCCGGCTCGTTTTTGCTCATTCTCGCATCTTCGCTTTCGTTGGGTTTCGGGATGCTCGGCGCCAAGCCGGTCATGGATGCGATTCTGGGAGAGGCCAAAGGGCTGGATGATCTGGCTCGAGAGTTGAACATTCAACTTGCCTCCACATCGCAGATTCCGCGCTTCATCGTGGACATGCTTCATGTGCCGGAGTCCGTGATCTCCCAGTTGCCCACCGGACCGTTCACGGCGCTGGTGTGGATCATGATCTCTTTGGCGTCGTTGACGATTTTCGGAACGCTGGCCACATTTCTTCAGGGCTACGCGGCGCAGACGGTGGTGAATCGCACGGTGACATCGATCCGTCAGGAAGCGTTTGAAGCCGCGCTGAGGACGCCCTTGCGCGGACTCTCCACGATGAGTCCGGCTGATGTGATCAGCCGAGTGGTGAATGACAGCATGGTGCTCGCCAACGGACTTTCGATCTTGCTGTCGAAGGCGCTGTTGCAGATCGCCAAAGGCATCGCCGGATTGAGCGTGGCGCTGGCGTACAACTGGCGCGTCACATTGATCGCCCTCGCGGTGACGCCGGTGCTGTATCAGGTCATTCGCAAGCTCGGGAAGAAGATCAAACGCGCGTCCCACGCGACGCTGAGAAGTCAGTCGGGTTTGTACGCCGTGGCTGCGGAAGGTCTCACGTCGCACCGTGTCGTCAAGGTTCATGCGGCGGAGCGATTCGAGGCGGGCCGCTTCCGCACCATGAATCGTGAGATGCTTCGTGAGTTGAATCGACTTCGCACCGCACGCGCGCTCGCCAGTCCGCTGACGGAAATGCTGTCGGTGCTGATGCTGTGCGGCATGGTCGTCGTCCTCGGCGGATTCATCATCAACAAGGAAATCAGCCCGGCAGGATTCGTGTTGGCGATCGCATCGCTCGCTGTGGCGGGCGCGAGTTTGAAGCCGCTGACCAGTTTGATCAATGACATTCAATCCAGCGCTCCGGCCGCTGAGCGGATTCTCACGGTGTTGCAGTTGAAGTGCGAGCCCGGCCAGGCCGCGTTGCGCCAACGACTCCCGAAGTTGCCGCGGCATGCGACGGACATCGTGTTTGACAATGTGACCGTGACCCACCCCGGCAACGAGACCCCGGCGATTCGCGACGTGACGCTTCGAATTCGCCACGGAGCGCGAGTCGCCATCGTCGGAGGCAACGGCAGCGGCAAGTCGACGTTGTTGTCACTGTTGCCCCGTCTTTACGACCCGGATTCGGGTCGAGTGCTTATCGACGGAACGGATATCAAGTCCGTGAACATCAGAAGTCTGCGTGAGCAGATCGGCGTGGTGACACAGGAAGTGACGCTTTTCAAGGGCACGATTCGATCGAACATCGTGTACGGACTGAGCCGACACGTCACGGACGACGAGATCGTCAGCGCGTGCAAGAGGGCGCATGCACACGACTTCATTGCGGCGCTCTCCGCGGGATACGACACCAACGTCAGTGAACAAGGATCGAACTTTTCAGGCGGTCAGCGTCAACGCATCAGCATCGCCCGCGCCATTTTGAGGGATCCGTCCATTCTTATCATGGACGAGGCGACCAGCATGATCGACGCCGAAAGCGAAGTGAACATCGCCGAGGCCGTGGCCGAGTTCGGCGCGGGCCGCACTTGCCTGATCGTGGCGCACAGACAAGCGACGATTCAGTCCTGCGACCATGTCGTCGTGATGGAAGCCGGAAGAATCATCGATCAGGGTGCGCACGATGAGTTGCTCGCCCGCTGCGAGGCCTATCGCGTCATTCGAGGAGCTCACTGACCATGCATCGGCCCGGCTGTGATCCCCACAACATGGATGCGCAGGATTTCCTCTGTGATTTCTGCGAGCGCTGTTACTCGGCGGAGCGTCCGATGGTCGAGGGACATCGCGGCAGCCTCATCTGCGGGCCGTGTCTCACCGTGGCCTTCGCCGCGTTGTGGTACGCCAAGACGGGATCGCCCGCTCCGAAGGGAGATGTGTGCGCGTTATGTCTTTCGGAAAACGGTGATCCGATCTGGCGAAGTCCGCTGCGGGAAGAGAAATTCGTATGCAAGCGCTGTGCGAAGCAGAGCGCCGTCATGTTCGAGCGTGATCCCGACTCCGGCTGGAAGCGACCCGCGGAATCATGATCGTCGAATCTCAGCTGCGCGCGCGTGAGCTTCGAGAGACTCCATGCGCGCCAACGCCGCGACATCCTGAATCAGATCGGCGCATTCATCATCGAACGCACCTTCAATGAAGGTTCTCGCGCGGAGGAAGGTGAACACGCTCAGCCCCGCGCGATAACGAGCGGATCCGCCTGTCGGAAGCGTGTGATTGGGACCCGCGCCGTAGTCGCCGAAGACTTCCGCGGCGCGTGATCCGATGAACACGGCACCCGCATGACGCAGTCGCTTCGATACGCATCGCGCATCGCGAACCTGAAGTTGCAGGTGCTCGGGCGCGATCACATCGGAGATCGCAACCGCTTGGTCGATGTTGTCAGCAATATACACCGATGCGTGTTTGAGACTCTCGATGGCCACCTCTGCGGTCGAAAGTCCGACCAATTGTGAACGCACTTCGCGCTCCACCTGCTCGATCATCGCTTCATTCAACACAATCAGCGTCACGCGGGCATCCACATCGTGTTCCGCTTGCGCGAGAAGATCAGCGGCGATGGTTCCCGGATCAGCGGAATCATCCGCGATCACGAGAAGTTCCGAAGGCCCGGCGAGCATGTCAATGCCGGTTGACGCGCTCACGACATACTTCGCGGCCGTGACAAAGCGATTTCCGGGTCCGACGATCATGTCGCACCGTTGCACACCGCATAGCCCGTAGGCCATTGCGCCGATGGCGTGCGCTCCGCCGAGTGCGAGCACCGCATCGGCTTCCGCGATCGCAGCCGCGGCGAGTGTGTGCTTCGTCGGCTTCGGTGAGGCGAGGATGACCTCGCGCACGCCGGCGACTTTCGCCGTGAGGACCGTCATCAACACGCTGGAAGGCAATGGATATCGACCGCCCGGTGCGTAACAGCCCGCGACATCAACCGGAACCCACTCATGTCCTGCGCGGCCACCGTTGATCTCGACATCACAATTGCGAACGCAGTCACGCTGCGCTTTCGCAAATGAGCGAATTCGATTCGCGGTTCGCTCGAGCACCTCGCGATCGGACCGGGGCAGTTCCTCCAAGGCGCGCCGGCATCTTTCGCGCGAGATAAGCGGTGTGTCGTTCGCGGACAGCTCTCCGAAACGCCGCGCATATGCGATCACCGATTCGTCGCCGTTTCGCGAGACATCATCGAGGATGCCGCGCGCGATGCGGAGAGTGTCGGAATCGATCGGTTGAACATCGGAAGCCCGAAGGTCTTGGATACGTCTTCGTTTCTACTTGAAATCGGTCATGTCGCTAACTCCTTCTTCGCATCCCCGGCGCGACGCGTGACGCGGAGTGTGCGGCGGAAAAGTTCTCGTTCGACATCCTTCAGTGACACACCGGCCTGTCGGAGTTTCACCAGCGTGAAATACAGAACATCCGCCGCCTCGTTGACGGTTTCGCATGGATTCGTCGTCGCGATCAATTCATGCGCTTCTTCGATGATCTTGGCGTTCAGAAGGCTCATGTCGTCAAGCAGCCGTTTCGTATACGAGCCTTTGGTGCGATCCGAGCGATTGATTCGTTCTTCGATGCCTCCCAGGCCCGGCGCATCGCTCCAGCATGTTCTGGTTGATCGGTGACAAAATCCGTCACCGCGTTGCCGGACTGTGAATCGCAAGGCGTCGGAGTCGCAATCGAGATCGATTCGCAGCAGTTGCTGCGTCGCTCCGCTTGTCTCACCTTTCCTCCAGAGTCCGCGTGAGCGTGAGTGGTACACGCCTTCACCGCTGCGAACCGCCGCGCGCAGACTCTCGCGGCTGGAGTATGCAAGTCCGAGCGCGACACCCGATTCATCGACGATCACCGTCGGGAACAAGCCGTCCGATCGGTCCGAGCGAAGCGGCGCGGCGATCGCGTCAGCGAAGTCAAGGGTACCGGTGTACAGCGCCATGCCCACCTGTGAATCCGCGCCTGCGTCGTGGATGGCGCGGACATCGGATTCGGTGGTGATTCCGCCGGCGATGGTGACCCGCGCATCACCCGCGGCGGCGACGAGTTCCGCGACTTGGTCAAGATTCGTTCCCTGCATTCTTCCTTCGCGTTCGACGAAGGTGATGAGATAGCCACTGACAAGCCCGTTGAGTCGCTTCATGCGTTCAAGGATGGACTCGCCCGTCCCCTCTCGCCATCCTTTGACGACGATTTCTCCGTTGCATGCATCAAGCGCGGCGATCACCCGCTCGCGCGGGAGCGCACTGAGAACTTCGGGTTTCGCGGCGGTACCAAGAATCACCTTCGACGCGCCGTCGTCGAGCCAGCGAACGGCGGTATCAATGTCGCGGATTCCGCCACCGACGCGGCAGCGTGCCAAAGGAAGCAACTCGCGGATCAACGCGGCGTTCGAACCCGTACCGATGGCCGCATCGAGATCGATCACCGCGATTTCACCCGAGATCCCGAACTTGGCCGCCAGAGGACGCGGATCGCCCGCATCGAGTTTCATCTCACGACCGCCGACGAGTTGGACGGTGGTTGAGTTCATGAGATCGATTGATGGAATGATCATGAGCGGACCCTTGTGCCGCGCGAGAGCAAGTCGCGCTTGATGTCGTTGACGGTGAAATCACTTTGGTGAAAGATGGAAGCCGCAAGCACCGCATCGGCTCCTGCTTGGATGGCGTTGAACATATCGAGCGCTGAAGATGCGCCGCCCGAAGCGATCAGCGGTGCGCGGGCGCCGGATGCCACGGCACGAAGTAACGGCAAGTCGTATCCGTTACGCGTGCCATCGCGATCCCATGAGGTGAGCAGAATCTCGCCTGCTCCAAGTGTGACGGCTTGCCGTGACCAGTTGACCGCGTCGATCGGCGTACATCGCGTGCCGGAGTGTGTGACGACGCTCCACGAGTCTCCGAAAGCGCGCGCATCGATGGCGATGACAATGCACTGCGATCCGAATCGCGTGGCGCATTGAGTGAGCAGATTCGGATCCGAGAGCGCCGCGGAGTTGATGGCGACCTTGTCAGCGCCGGATTCGAGGAGGCGAGCGACATCATCGAGGGATCGCACTCCGCCGCCGACCGTGAGTGGAATACCGATGCGATCGCGAATCGCGCGAACGGTGGAAGCGGATGCCGCACGATCTTCCGTCGTCGCCGAGACGTCAAGCATGGTGAGCTCATCTGCGCCGTCGCGTTCGTATCGAGCCGCGAGTTCCGCGGGATCGCCTTGGTCTCGGAGACCGCCGAAACGAACGCCTTTGACGACGCGGCCGGCTCGTACATCAAGGCAGGGAATGATTCGAGTCTTTAGCATGCGACCGCCTCGGCGCATGCGGTGAGCCAGCGACGAAACAACTCGAGTCCGACCGCACCTGAGAGTTCCGGGTGAAACTGACACGCCGCGACGCACGGTGCATTGTGAAGTTCCATCGCGCCGATGAACTCTTCCCCGTATCGCGAGAAACATGCGCGCCAACCTCGCGGCGCGCGCTCGACGCGGTAGGAGTTTGCGTAGTACACATCGCCGGTGCGGAAGACCGTGCAATCCGCCGGCGCGCGCAGTTCGTTCCAACCCATGTGCGGAACGCGGGCGACATCGGTGAAGCGCTTCACTTCGCCTTCGGCGATGCCGAGGCCGTCGATGCCGGGAGACTCTGCACTGCATTCAAAGAGCATTTGCATGCCGAGACAGATGGCGAGCACGCCGCGTCCCGCTTCGATTCGATCACGAATCGCCCGATCGACGCCGTTCTCGCGAAGCGAGCGCATGCCCGATTCGAATGCCCCGACACCCGGAAGGATGACGGCTGATGCTTCAGAGATCACCGAGGGGTCGCAGGATACGAGCGACTCCGCGCCCGCGCGCCGCGCGAGTGCCCGCACTGAAGCGAGATTTGAGACTCCGGTTGAAACGATCACGAGTGATGACATGTCACAGCACTCCCTTCGTGCTGGGAATCTCGCTTCCGTTGATGCGTACGGCGATGCGAAGTGCGAGTGCGAGCGCTTTGAAAGCCGCTTCGGACTTGTGATGGTCGTTGTCGCCTCGGATGATGTCGATGTGTAGGCAAGCCCGTGCGTTGATGGCGAGCGATGTGAAGAAATGCGTGATGTTCTCGCAGGCGACCGCGCCGAGTCGCTCGCGCTTGAGTGACAGAGAGATCACCGGACATGGTCGGCCGGAGAAATCGAGCACCGCTCTCGCGAGTGACTCATCGAGCGGTGCATACGCAAATCCGAAGCGGGCGATTCCGGCGCGATCGCCGAGCGCCTGATTGATCGCGGCGCCGAGTACAAGCGAACAGTCTTCCACGTTGTGATGATCGTCGATGCCGGTGTCGCCGTCGCAAGTCAGATCGATGTCAATCCCAGAGTGCTTTGACAGCGCATCGATCATGTGATCGAGGAACCCGAGTGAAGTTCGGATTCGGGATTCTCCGGTCCCGTCAAGATTCACGCGGCAGGTGATCTTGGTTTCCTTTGTCGCTCTGTTGATCTCGGCGATTCTCATGACTGACTTCCTTGGACAGTGATTGCCTCGAGCAGAATTCGAAAGTCGCTTTCATTGCACGGGCATGTGATGCGAAGCGCTTCGACGGTGCGATCTCGGCCGAATGTGCGTACGGCGATGCCGAAGTCGGTGAGCCGGGCTCCAAGAGCACGATCACTTCGTACGTACACGAAGTTGGCTTGCGAATCGATCACCTGTGCACCTTGCGCGCGAAGCAGTTGGGTGAGCGTGTTTCTTTCGACGCGGACCCGTTCGATTCGATTTCGAAGTCTGGTATCAGAGACTTCGAGCGCGAGCTTCGCCGCGGCGATCGCCGGTGATGTCAAGGGATATGGGCCGCCGACGGAGTTGACCGCGCGGATCAGATCGGCGTCTCCCGCGGCGAATCCAACGCGAAGGCCGGCAAGCCCGAAAGCCTTGGAGAACGTGCGAGTGATGATGATGTTCGGAAGCGAGAGCGCAAGGGAGGTGAGATCGATGTCCGCGAATTCGATGTACGCGAGATCGAGGAGGATCACGGCTTGCGGCGCGCTGACTGAAAGGGCGATCAGATCGGCGCGTGAGATCACGCTGCCTGTCGGATTATTCGGCGAGACGACCGCGATCACACCGGTTCGCTCGCATGTGTTCGCGAGAATCTCTTGAATCGGGAACGCTTCATCGAGCCACGAAACGGCTCTGACCCTTGCGCCTGAAGCCCTCGCCGATCGCGGAATCATTTCAAATGTCGGAGAAGTGGTGATCATTTCCCGGTCTTCATCAAGCAACGCGCGGCAGATTCGATCGATCGCATCGTCCGCACCCGAGGTCACGGCGATGCGTGTGTCTTCGATGTTCAGTCGACGCGCAATTGCTTGGCGAAGCGGCGTGAGATCCGGGTAGCGATTCCAGTTGTCGACGAATGTTGAACGCAGTTCGTCGATCGACAGCAGAGAAGGACACTCGTTTGTATCGAGTTTGAGTCGGGGCGTTCTCGCGGTGGTCGTCGGCGTGTAGGGTCGCCATTCGCTCATGCGGCCGGAGAGTCGGATCGAGTTGTTCATGATCACGCTCACGGGATGATCTGCTTGAGTTGTGTGACGACGAGATCCGTGCCGCCCGCGGCTTTCAATCGCGGAATCAGCACCGCGAGGCCTTCGCGGGGCACCGCGGCTTTCACGGCGTAGCCGTTGCCGCCGTGCAAAGGTGAGATCGTCGGTTCTCTCATGCACGGCAAGGTGCGAACGATCGAATCAAGCGAGTCGGCGCCGACATTGAGTTCCAACATCACGCGCTCGCGTGCGGCGATGACCGATCGAAGCAGCATCGCGAGTCTCTCGACGGCCTCTCGGATCTCGGGAATCTCCATCGAGCGCGGATTGGCGTAGAGCCTGGTCGATGAGCGCATCAGTTCGTCAAACACAACGAGATTCTGCGCGCGCAAGGTCTCGCCGCTCGCCGCGATGTCCACGATGCAGTCGGCGTCTTCCGGCGGGAAGACCTCGGTGGCTCCGTAAGAACGGACGAAAGTTGCATCAAGCCCGCGAGAGTCGATCCAGTTGCGCGTGAGGCGCTCGTACTCCGAGGCGACGACGATTCGACGGCGCGGGAGCACGCCTTGCGCGATGATCGCGCGCGGCGCGGCGGCGACCAGTCGGACGGCGTCGAGTTCGGTGTCGAGCACTTCAACGAGGTCTGCGTTGAGTTCGGCGACCCAATCCGCGCCCGCGAATCCGACGTCTCGCGAACCTGCTTGGAGCATCTCAACGACGTTCTGCGGCTTGAGGATCTTGGCGTCGATGCCGGGAAGCGGGATTGACGGGCGGTAGCCCCGGGAATCGGCGCGGACCGAAATGCCGGCATCGGCGAAAAGGCGAAAGACACCCTCCTGCATTCTGCCCTTGGGCAGCGCGAGTTTGAGGCTTCGGGTTTGAACAGCGGTCGGCATACGGGGTTCTCCGTGCCGACCTTCGCCCTGCGCACCCGTGATCCACCGTGGAAACACAAGACGCCGGCGCGAAGGCCGGCGTCGAAAGGTGCTTCAGGTTGTCTCCGTCCGCACCATCACCCGGCCACGCTGTGAGCGTGATGATGATGGCGGTGATGGAGGGCGTTGAGTGCCATTGCGGGATCAGTATTGGATCGAGTCCGGTCGTTGGCAAGATGCATCTTCTCCAAGATTTTGTTTCAGGGAGAAGTCCCTGCCATTTGCATTTGTTTGTAGAAAGAACGTATAGTAAAACCGTCAGTTATTTTAAAAACAGCGTTTGCGAGCTAAAAATGGGGATATTGATCGAGCCGATCGAAGGTCGTTGGGCACGCTTGGGTCTTCGGATCGCCCATGCGCCGGCCGCGGCGACGCCGGATATCGAGCGATTGTTCATCGATACCTGCGGGCTGTTGCCCCACAAGCCGCACATGTTGCCCGGGTTGGTGACGTGGATCGCGTTGTACGGCAACTTCATCGCGCGTCACCGATTGAGACGGTTGGTGCAGGCCTGTGTGTCACCCGAAGCGAAGGCGGCGGCAGGGTTGATCGCGGAGTTGGCGATCGCCGTCGGGGGGCCTCAGGATTTGGCGATGACCATCGAGTCGTGCTTGCCGATCAAGCCGGGCAAGCCGCTGGCGGTGGCGCATCGATCCGATCAGGCGATGATGAAAATGTCGGAGGCGTATGCCGCGGATTTATCGGTGAAGTGGGGGTTGTGGACGGCCGAGTGCGAAGCGGATCCGCGATACGTGATGCCCGTGCAGTGGATTTTGACGCGCAATCCCGGGATGCGGGAGCGTGTGGTTCGCAAGGGCGATCTTCGATCAACGATTCTTGAAACACTGCGACACGATACCGGCGGCGTGGCCGATTCGGAGTTGGCGTTGGCGAGGCTGAGCGGCGCCACGCGCGCGGCGGTTCACAGCGCGGTGTACTCGCTCGTGCAGGAAGGAGCGGTGGAGGTCGCACCGCACGAGCGTCATAAGCGCAAGGTGGTCATTCGTTTGCACAGCCCTGCCTGATGACTCGATCGGCGGATTGTGTTACCGTATCGTTGAAGGGGACCTTGCAGTCACCAGCGAGAAGGAACACGAATGGCCATTCAGAACCTGACGGAAGAGCAGATCAAAACATGGACGCCTGAACAGAAGGATCGCTGGTGGCTTGAGAACGTCTATCGCGGGGACATGGCGCAGCTCACGATTCGATCCGCCATCACGGGGTTCGTGCTCGGCGGATTGCTCTCCGCGACCAATCTGTACATCGGCGCGAAAACTGGTTGGACGCTAGGTGTCGGTCTTACGAGCGTGATTCTGGCGTTCGCCATGTTCAAGGTCTTCTCGCGCATGGGCGCGAAAGACATGACGATTCTTGAAAACAACGCGATGCAGAGCATCGCGACGAGCGCCGGATACATGACCGGCCCGCTCGTCTCCGGTATCGCGGCGTACATGATGGTCAGCAACACCATCATCCCGTGGTGGCAGATGTTGTTCTTCAACGTGGTGCTGAGCGTGCTCGGCGTGTTGGTCGCGTTCCCGATGAAGCGGCGCTTCATCAACGATGAGCAACAGCCGTTCCCCGAAGGTCGCGCGTGCGGTGTGTTGCTCGACACGCTGTACACCTCCGCCGCGGCGTTGGGATTGTTCAAAGCGCGCGCTCTCGCGTTTGCCGCGCTGTTCGCGGGCGGCATCAAGTTCTGCACGGGTGAGTACTACCAGACGTTCCTGCAGGGCACGGTTCTGAAGTTCGAGAAGATCCGCTGGTTGAGCGAGCACCCGTTTGAGAAGTTGATCGCCTGGCTCGGCGTTGATATGCCGACGATCGCGAACATTTCGATCAAGAAGTTGGATTTGAGTCCGACGATCAACCTCGAGATGTTCGGCGCGGGCGGATTGATGAACATTCGATATGCCGCGAACATGTTCGCAGGCATGTTGATCACGTGGGTTTGCGTGATGCCGTTGATCGTTAATCAAGGTGATACAACCAACAGCAAAGGGCAGGTCTTGACCGCTCCGGCATATCTGGCCGTCGATGGCGCGGTTCGACTTGGCGGCGACGCGAAGGAGCAGGTTGTCTCGATCAATGTGAACAGCGGCGTTGACGCTGACGGCAAGGCGTTCAAGGGCGCGATCGCCGTTTCGAGTGCGGGATTGGTTGATGCCGCCGGCGCGAAGATCGAGAAGGACATTCGAGTCGAGAACGGCGAGATCCTTTTCGCCGACGGTTCGAAGCAGGCCGTGATTTCGAACTTCAATCGCGCGCAGTTGCTCAACAGCTGGGCGTTGTGGCCGGGCGTTGCGATGTTGGTGTGCGCGAGCATGGTTGCACTGTTCGCGAAGCCGCAGGTGTTGATCGGTGCGTTCTCGGGGTTGTTCAAGAAGGGTGAACGCCGCGAGGACTGTTTGAAGGACATCGAAGTTCCGTTGTGGGTGAGCTTCGTCGGCGTGCCGATCGTCGGCGCGATCGGCGTATGGATGGCGCACGAATGGTTCGAAGTGCGCTGGATCTGGGGTGCATTGGCGATTCCGTTGATCGCGGTGCTGACACTGATCGCGGCGAACGCGACGGCGTTGACGAGCATCACGCCGACCGGATCTCTCAGCAAGATCACGCAGTTCACCTTCGGCTTCCTGGATCGCAAGTATCCTGTCGCAGGTCAGGCGAATCCCGCCGTGAATCTGATGACGGCGTGTATGACCACGGAAGTCGCAAGCAACGCGGCGAATCTGTTGATGGACATCAAGCCGGGATACATGCTCGGCGCGAAGCCGCGTCAGCAGGTCATCGGTCACATCATCGGAATCGTGTCCGGCGCGTTGGCGAGCACGCCTCTGTTCTATGTGTTGTTCCTTGCGGGACACAAGGACAATCCATTCACGACACCGAACCCGGCGTTGGCGGAGACGCGCGTCGAAGATGTGTTGCTCGCCGATCCGGAGAAGTTCAGTTTCACCGGCGCGGTGCAGTGGAAGGGCATCAGCGATTTGATCACCGGCGGACTTTCCCAGTTGCCGCATTCCGCCGTGATCGCGATGATCGTCGCCGCGGTCGCGGGAATCGTGTTCGAAATCTGGCGCACGGTGAGCAAGAGCAAGTTCCCGGTTTCGCCGCTGGCGCTTGGACTGGGCATTGTGCTGCCGCCGGACTCGACGCTGTGGATGTTCCTCGGCAGCTTGTTCTTCTGGGTCATGCACAAGATCTATGAGAAGCGCACGCAGTCCATGGGTCACAAACTCTGGATCGAGACGCATGAGCCGCTGTGCGCGGGCTTGATCGCCGGCGCGGCGCTCATCGGCATCGGCGACATTCTCATGAAGGTCTTCGTGGTGAAGTAATTGCCATGAAGATTACATTGATCGCCGGGCCGCTGTGCCGGTACTACGCGCGGGGTGGTGGTGACACGCCCGAATCTTTGGTCGAACCCGTCCTGGGATGGCGTCGGTTCATCACGCCGCAGTTTCGTTCCGCAGGCGTGATGAGTATGGACTGGTGCGAGGATCCGACATCTGATGTTCGAGAGTTGTGCGTCGATCAGTCGTCGTATTGGTCACTGAGACTGCTCGGCGCGTATGACCAGTGTCCGAAAATGCCGCGCCCGAATGTCGCACCCGAGTCGCCCGCGAGTGATCCGGCGATGATCGTCATTCGAGATCACTTTCTCAAGACGAAAACGCCTCACTTGCATGCGTGCGATCTGTGGTTACCGGTTCGCGCGGCGGAACCCGTGGAAGTGCAGACTCCCACGGAGGCCATCAAGCCTGTCGGTTCAGTGGCGATGCTCAAGGCGGAAGTCCTGCAACTGAGCAAGCGGGTGCTGGGGTGCCTGGATGCCAACGCGCTTCGGCAGGCATCGGGGGAATCATCGAGGAGCGAACTGGAGCGTCAAGGGGCCGCCTTTGCCGCGGAATTGCTGGATTTGTGCGAGTTCGCAACATCGGGGCGCGTGCCGATCGCCGCGGGTTTCGAGGGGGTTGAAGGCGTCGCTTGAGGCTACCAAAGGTCGCTCGGCGTGCTTAGACTTCGGGCAGACTTTCGGAGACCACGACTTATGGCATTCGCGCAAGGCGGAATCACGACGCAGACGCCCTCGGGCAAGGTGAACCCGAATCTCGCGGGTCCTGTACTCACCAAGCGCATCCCGTGTTGGCCTTACGCCGATCCGGCGGGTCGTCACATCGTCGGGTACGACGAGTACGTGAAGACTGGCGGTTACGAGGGACTGCGCAAGGCGCTGAGCCTCAAGCCCGATGCCGTGACCGATGAAGTGAAGAAGTCCGTACTGCGCGGGCGCGGCGGCGCCGGCTTCCCGACGGGTCTGAAGTGGACCTTCCTCCCGAAGTTGAAAGTGAACGAGCAGGGACAGGAAGAGGATCCCGGTCAGCGCTACCTCGCGATCAACGCGGACGAGTCCGAACCCGGCACGTTCAAGGATCGTCTGTTGATGGATTTCGATCCGCACCTCGTGCTCGAAGGCATCGCCATCGCGTGCTACGCGTGCCGGATCAAGACCGCGTACATCTTCATTCGCGGCGAGTATCACCATCAGGCCCGCGTGCTCGAGGACGCGTTGAAAGAGGCATACGCCAAGGGCGTCTTCGGCGGTAGCGGCATGCTGAACGGCATGAACACCGGCCGCGGCGGACCGTGGAAGGTCGATTGCTACGTGCATCGCGGCGCGGGCGCGTACATCTGCGGTGAAGAGACGGGTTTGCTCGAGGCGATCGAAGGCAAGCGTGGTTGGCCGCGCATCAAGCCTCCGTTCCCGGCGATCAAGGGTCTCTTCGGTCGACCGACGATCATCAACAACGTTGAAACTGTCGCGCACCTTCCGAGCATCATGGAAAGCGGCGCGGAGTGGTTCATGAAGCAAGGCGTGCTCAGCACACTGCAAGGAGCTCCGCCGAGCCACGGTACCAAGTTGATGGGCGTGAGCGGCCATGTAAACCGTCCGGGCGTGTATGAGTGTGAACTCGGCATTCCGCTTCGCGTGTTGGTCGAGGAATTGTGCGGCGGCGTGCGCAACGGCAAGAAGTTCAAGGGCGCGATCGCCGGCGGCATTTCGATGGGCGTGCTCGGACCGGACCAGTATGACGCGCCGATGGATTTCGATATCGGTCGCAAGTTCAACGTGCTTGGTCTTGGCACCGCGTGTCCGACGATCTTTGATGAAGACACCGACATGGTCAGCGTCGCGCGCAACATCTCGCGCTTCTTCAAGCACGAGAGCTGCGGACAGTGCACGCCATGCCGCGAAGGCAGCGGTTGGTTGTATCAGTTGATGTGCCGCATCGAAGACGGCGACGCGAAGACGAAGGATCTGGATCTCGCGCTTGAAGTGGCGACGAGCATGGGAAGCATGCCGGGCACGACGATCTGCGGATTGGCGGACGGCAACAACTGGGCGATCCGGACGATCATGACGAAGTATCGCTCGGAGTTCGAGGCGAAGGTGAAGCCGAGCTTCGTGGCGGTCAAGATGACCGTCGGCGCTTCGAAGTAATATCAAATAAGAATAAAAAGAAAACCCGGGCCGTGAAGCCCGGGTTTTTCTTTTGCGTGATGATGATCGATCAGCAGCCGGTGTCCCAATCGGCGAAGAAGCCGATCACGTCGTCACCGTCGACGCTGCCGTCGCTGTTGTAGTCGCCGAGGGGTTGCGCGGCGTCCCATGCCGAGAAGAACGTGATCACATCGTCGCCGTCGACCGAGCCATCGTTATTGATGTCAGCGGAGCAGGGGTTCGAGGGCGGCGTGCAGGTCGTTGAGGCAGTGGTGATGATGATCGAGAAGCTGCGGACGCTTCCCGTGTCAGCGGCCACGACATCGGCGACATTGAGTGTCCACGTGCCGTTGCCGGAGAGGCCGTTGAAGACGCTCAGCGGGTTGTTCGGCGTCCAGGTGCCGGTGAACGGCGCGGATGCCCCGGCGGCGCTTTCGATGGGGCTGGTTCCGGCATCATCGAGCACTGTGTTGCAGAAGTTGTTGGTGTCGAGACCGTTGCCCGTGGTGGTGAAACCCGGGCGATCGATCATCACGCACGAAGCGCCGCTCGGAGCCGTGAGTGTCACGATCAGATCACCGACCCATGTGTGATCGAGTCCGACCGTTGTCGAGCCCGCGGTGCTGTTGCAGCTGGATCCGTTGATGCGGAAGTTCACGTCCGTGATCGTGCCGGTGAGTCCGGAGACGGTCAACGGAACATTGACGCCGGTCGCGTTGTTGTCGGTGATGGCGACGGCCGCTCCTGTGTACGTGAAGGTCTGCGAGCCGCCGGCGCCGCCGGAGCCTGTTCCCAGCGAGAAGTTGTAGACGCCGGTGCCTTGTGCGGAGCTGATGTTGAGTCGCAGATTGATCGCATCACCACACGGGTGAGACGGAGAGACGTTGATCTTGAAGAGTGTGTTGTTGTTCTGCTGCACGCCGGGCGACATGTTCGGATAGGTCGAACTGCCGCTGACGATCGTGACCGTCGGCGTGAGGCTCGTCAGCGTTGATGTCACGCTCGTCGCGTTGGTCGTGCCGTTGTTCACCATGCGGACGGTCAGACCGATTTCGCTCTCGCCCGGATCCACCACGCCGTTCGCGTTGCCGTTGCCGAGCGTGTCGTTGATCGTGTTCGTTCCGACGCCGGCGAAGTTCACGCTCGCGGCGGCGGGTGTAATCGAGAAGTTCGCGTTCGAGATGTCGAAGAAGATGTTGCCGACCGCTTCAACCTTGATTCGAGCGGTGCTGGTGGTGATGTTGGGCAGCGTGACGGATTCGGTGCCGTCGTTGGGGGTGCTTGCAACCAACACGGTGGGATAGGTGTTACCGCCGTCGGTTGACAGAGAGATCTTCACGTTCGCGCACGAAACGGGTGCGACGTTGGTGGAGGCGACGCTCCAGGTGACATTGATCGTGCCCGACTGCGTACCCGCCGCATTGGGCGCAGTGACTTGGAACGGGCCCGCGGTTCCGTTGACGGTGAGCACGATGTCGTCAAACGCGGTGCCGCCGTTGCCCGAGCGGTTGTCACGCGCGACGACGCGATAGTTCAATGTGCGCGCGACTTGAGGAAGGATTTCGCCCGTCGCGGTGGTGTTGGCGAGCAAGTTGGAAAGACGCGGAATCGTGCGCGTCGGGCTGCTCGTCGGAAGCCATGTGCGCTGAATCGGATTGGTACCGTTGTCGGTGCCGAGGTTGACCGTGCCGCTCGCCGTGTTGCGCTGTTCCCACGAGTATGTCACGGTGTCGCCGTCGGCATCACTGCCGGTGGCGGTGAGCGTGAAGGGCGTTTGCTTCGGGATCACGTAGTCCGCGCCTCCGTTGACGGTCGGCGTGTTGTTCGTGGTCACGGTCTCGACATCGCATGTGCGGCCGTTGATATGGGCGGACATAAGGTCAAGACTGCCCGAGTGGAACATCGCATCCGAGTTGGATTGCACGTTCGTGTTTCCGCAGATACCGGCGTATGCCATGATGGTGACGCCTGATCCGGGTTCGTAGGCGTAGGTTTGCGCATCGCCCGCACTGCCGCCGCAGTTGTTGAAGCAGTGGCGACCGCCGCTTTGGTGGCCCAGTTCGTGCGCGACGTAGTCGATGGTGAACGGATCGTTTACGGGGGCGGGTGAGCCGCTCAAGCCGCGACCTTTCTGCGTCGCACTGCAGAGCGCGCCGATCTGGCCGACGACGCCGCCGTTGCCGGTGCAGAAGAGATGGCCCACATCGTAGTTTGCGCTGCCGATGATGTTGTCGCAGTTGGTTTGATTGACGGTGAGATCGCCGGTTGAACCGTTGTTGGCATAGCCGTCGGAGCCGACGAAGATCAGATTCTGGTTGTTGGCGACAAGCACGAAGCGGGTGCCGAGATCGCGCTCGTAAATCTGGTTGATTCGGTTGACGACCGTCGTGACCGCGGCGAGACCCGAAGCTTGCGTACCGCCGTGGTAGTTGGTGTATTCAACAGTCGTGGCGATGGCGAGACGGAACTGGCGACGCGTCACGATGGCGCGGTCGGAGTAACCGGGTTCGCCTTGGTCCGGGGGCAAGGAGCTGTCGGAGGTGAAGCAGCGCCAACCGATCGGGGCGCGAAGATATTTCTTCCAATAAGAAGTGACCTGCGTCGTGTCGTTGAATGAATAAGGCTCGATGTAGTACGAGCCGTCTTCGGTAAAGACCTGCGCGTGGAAACCGTGGAGCGTGTAGTCCAAGCGCACGGTGTTCTGCGGGTGATCGAGACCTTGGCCCGCGAAGGTCTTGATGTCGGGGAACCGGGCCGCGAGTCCGGGCTCCATGATCGGAGACTCAACGATGGAGAACGCTTCCCAGGTGCCATCGGGGCGGGGGAGCGACAGGATCGTCATGTTGTCTTTCGCGCGATCGCTGTCTTCCAGCGGTGCCTCCGCAAGCACGTTTTTGAGTTCATTCCAGCGGATCTTCACCGCAGTGAAGCGCTCGGGGCGGACATTCGCACGCGCCTGGGCGATCGAAGCCGGAATCTCTTTCACGGTTTCGAAGCCGCCTTCAGGGGAGATCGCCTGACCGAAAGTCGTGGGTGCGAGTGCACATGCAAGCAGCCAACCGAAATACGAACGCTTCATCTTCATTTCTCCCTTTGTCTGCTTCTCAAAATACAGCGATTGCCGAGTGAACTCAATCCAATCCGCAACTTACCGAGCCGGAATCGCGTAAATCAAGGCGAAGCAGGCCTGCATGACATGGTTATGGCACCAGCCACACTCGTTCACGGAGTGCGGGTTGATGTTCGCACGCCCTCATCCGGCGGTTTTGTGAACCTTTGGATTTTCACATTGATCGATCCGGTTATGGGGTTGTCAGCGGAGCCTCGAAAATCGATTCTTCCATCTGCGGACCGTCGATCAGACGAAACTCCAGCGACGCCGGAGGACCCGGTCTCGGACCGTCCCCGCCGCGGCCGTTCGGCGCGTCCCATCGCAATTCAATTCGACGCGCGAGCTTTGATTCCTCATCGATCCACAAATCGATCGCCTTCGGCATCCGCGCGCGTGCATCACCTCGAGGCACGAAGTCCGGCGGCACAAATCCGGCATGAGGAGGTTTCATACCCCGAATCGGACCGCCTTCGCGTCCCTCCTGCGGCCCTCCGGGAGGACCGTCCCGTCGGGGCGGACGCGGACCATCCGGTCGCGTGTCGCCTCTGGAGGGTGGCGGCAGGAACGGAGCGAGTTCGGGCGCTACTCCCGGGGGCGGTGCCATTTCTTGGTGTGGCCGATCGCCGCGCGCGGCATCTTCTCGCATCGGTTCGGGTCTGCGCGGTTCATTTGGCGCGGATCGTTCGCGCGGATCGTCGCGCCGGAACGCGCGGATGTGTTGACAGCGCACCCCGTCAATCTCTTCAGAGCCAAGCAACTTCGGCTCATAATCGCGCTCGATTCCCGCAAGCACTTCATCCGGCGAACCGGTGAGCGAGTCATCAAGCAGAAACATCCAGCGCGGCCAGAATGCGCGCGGCTTTTCAGTTTCGATCTCGTCTCGCGCGGTGAGCGCCCATTCTCCGGATTCGCCGCGACCGCCCGAGAGTCTCTTGCCGTCTTTGGTGTTCACATTGAAGTAGAAGCGACGCTCGGATCCCACATCGATCGTCGCATGCGCGTGCTGCTCCGCCTTGCCGTCGCGATCCGTCGCGCGCACTTCAAAACGCCTGATCCGCGAACTCTCATTCGCCCTGATGCTCTCCTGCAGAAGCGCCAAAGCTTGGGGTTCGGTTGACGAGAAGAAGTACATGCTCGCCAACGCCACCAACGAAATACTGGCTGCAGCGGAGAGAATCACGCGCAACGCGCGGCTCGCGGGCGAGGGGATCCTGATCGTCCGAGCGTTGCCCGATTCGTCGATCGCTTGCATCGCGCGTGAGATTCGCCGCTCGCGCGCATCGGACGGCTCGTCATAATGAAATGAAAGAACGCCGTGCGCGAAGGCTTCTCTTGCGACGGAATCCCCGTCTTGAGGAACATCCGACTCATCGTGGTTCATGACACACCCCCGAGCATGCAGTCCGCCAACGCCTGCCGAGCGCGTTGAATTCGCTTCTTGACGGTTTCTTCCATCTCGCCCGTCGATTCCGCGATGTGCTTGAGGAGCATGCCGCGGGAGTATGCGAGCGTGACGCACTCACGCATGGATTCCGGGAGTTTGGCGAGACAACGCTCGAGCGAGGCGAGACGATCGCGAAAGCTGTCTCCCTCAGTCGCATTCAAGCGCTCAAACGATCGGCTCACGGCGTCCATCACAGCCGGATCGGACGTGATCGGACGCACCTTGCCCGTTCGAAACGACGCCAGTGCGCATTTGGCGGCGATGCCGCGGAGCCACGGAGCAAAGGGGCGGGTTCGGTCGAAGTCATCCAATCGCTTCCAGGCCACCAGAATCGACTCCTGAAAGACATCATCCGCCGCGGCGGAATCTCGGACCAGGGAACGGATGTACGCGATGAGCATGTCCGCGTGCTCGCGCACGAGAATTTCGAAGACATTTCGGGAATCTTGCGGTATCTTGGTGGTCAAGAGCGGCTCCCGACATTGGTTGGGCCGATCCGATCCCCGGGGGACGGGGTTTTCGGATTTTTAGAGGAATCTCGTCCCCTGAGATGATCGTACCGACAATTTCGTGCGGAGCGGGGCGGTGTCCGTGCGGGGTGCAACGGGTACGAGCGTCGAGGGACGCGCAGAAGAAAGGGCAGAGGAACATGTCCCCGAGATTCGCAGATTTGATGTCAAAGGCAGGACGCGCCACAGGATCGATCACCAAGAAGCGCGCCGCGCTGGCGCTCGGGATCATCGGCTCGGTCGCGTACTTGGCGTGGGCGATCGTTCCTCCGCCGCCGGTTCCCGCAGGCAATCCGATCACCGAACAAAAGCGCGTGCTGGGCAAGATTCTGTTTTGGGACGAGCAACTCTCGTCACAGAATGTCGTGAGTTGCGGTACATGCCACGTTCCGGCCAACGGCGGAGCGGACAATCGCATCGCACGCCATCCGGGCGATGACGGCACGCTCAACACGCCCGATGATGTGCTTGGCGCCGCGGGTGTGATCCGCAGTGACGTGAACAACAACTATCAGCGCGATCCGCTGTTTGCGCTGAACCCGCAGATCACGGATCGCGCGGCGAATTCCATGATCAATGCCGCGTTCGCGCCGAGCGTCTTTTGGGATGGTCGCGCGGGCGGTGTCTTCCGTGATCCCGTGACGAACGCGGTCGTGCTCAACGGCGGCGCCGCGCTTGAGAATCAGGCTGTGGGGCCGGTGACGAACACGATTGAGATGGGACACGCGGGCGTTACCTGGGCGGAAGTGACGACCAAGCTCGCGCGCGTCAATCCGCTCGATTTGGCGACGAGCATTCCGTCGGACATCGCATCCGTGTTGGCTTCGCGACCGAGCTATCCGGATCTGTTCCAGGCGGCGTTCGGTACTCCGGAGATCACGCCGGCGCGGGTTGCGATGGCGATCGCGACCTATGAGCGCACGCTGATTTCCAATCAATCTCCGTACGACTCGTTCCGCGCCGGCAACGCCAACGCGCTGACCGCGGCGCAGCAGCGCGGCTTGGCCGCTTTTCAAAATCAAGGCTCCGCGTGCAGCGTCTGCCACAGTCTGCAAAACGATCTCTTCACGGATCATAGTTTCCGTAATATCGGATTGCGTCCGACGACCGAGGACAACGGACGTCAGGCCGTCACCGGCAACATCAACGATCGCGGCAGGTTCAAGGTACCGTCCTTGCGCAACGTGGGGTTGAAGCGCACGTTCATGCACAACGGCATGTTCTCGACGGTCGGACAGGTCGTCGGGTTTTACGCGAGAGCTCCCGGTTCCCCGCAGGGCTTCGCGGACAATCGCGACCCGGTGATCGCCCAGATCAACCTGCCGCCGCAACCCGCAAACGACATCATCGACTTTCTGAGCAACGGTCTCACGGATCCGCGCGTGCGCGATCAGACGTTCCCTTTCGACCGTCCGACGCTCGTGGTTGATCGTCCGGCGAATCGAGCGTCGCTGATCGGTGGCGGTGTGCCAGGCGCCGGCGGCGTGGTACCCAACATCATCGCGCAGGCGCCCCCGATGGTCGGCAACTTCGAATACAAGCTCGGCGTCGATCGGGTTCCGGCGGGTGCATCGGTGCGACTCGCGTTCTCACCGAATCCGCCGGTGAACGGACGCATCACGCCGACGATCACGCTCGATCCCGTGACGGCCGATGCACTCGGCACCGCGACGGTGCATTGGCCCTTGATTCCGGGCATCGTCTCCGGCGGTCAGACGCTCTACGCGCAGTGGCTCGTCACCGATGCCGCGGCTGCGAACGGACAGTCGCGCTCGAATGTCGCGCAGATTCCGTTCTTCTGCGGTTCATACGGGTGCCCGCCCGTGTGTCTCGCGGACTACGTGCGCGACGGCACGGTGGACGGAGATGACGTCATCGGTTTCTTCGCGGATTGGGACGCCGCGGAAGCTCAGGCGGATGTGAATCAAGACGGTTCCACCGATGGTGATGACGTGATTCTGTTCTTCCAGGCGTGGGATAACAACTGCTAAGAATGTGAACAACACGAGTGAGTTTCAAGACCCCGCGAAGATTCGCGGGGTCTTTTATTTCGCCAGTGGCTCGATATCCGTCACGCTGAAGTCACCGCTTGCGACTGAGATCTGCCTGTAACCGTCGAGCGTGAGTTCGAAGCGTTTGCCACGTTCGCGCTCTGCGCGCTTGAAGTAGCGCCAGGACGAAAGCTGTCTGTTCTGGCCTGGTTCGACTGTCGGAATGCTCTCCACGGGATCGGTTGAGTTCGGCCGCTGAGGCTCAGGGGTCATTCTCAGCAATAGCGGAAGTGAAACGCGGGTTTGAGCGGTGATGACCTTCGCTCGGATGCCGCGGCGCGCGAGGCCGTCGCGCTTCATCGCACCGATGTCAACGAGCAGAGAATCCGCGACGCTCACCCCGCGAATTTCACCGGTTTCGAGATTGATTTCGACGGCCGCGTCTTCTCCGACGCCGATGCCCAGACGGATTCCGGAATCTTCCAAGGCCGCGACGAGGCGTCCGAAGCGATGTCGTTCGAAGAAGTGGGAATCCGTCATCGCGAGCGAGAGAAACCCCATGCCGCGGCCGATCTGCGGACCAAGGGGGATCTCGTCGCGCTTCTCATCGGCGTCATCGTCCGCACCTTGCTGTGTGCGAGTGGAACGGATGCCGAGCGCCTCGGCGCTTCGACCCGTGAAGAACATGGTCTGACCCATCATGGCATCGCCCGCGCTGGTTCCCGCGATGACGCCGCCTCGCTCGAGCAATCGCCGCATCGCATCCCATTCGGGCGCGTGCTGAGCATCGTCGGGGAGGTACTTTGCGGTGATGCGCTTTTGGTCGCCGCCCGTGAAGAACATCGCGCTTGCGGCGTCGATGAGTCGAACGGCCTCATCGGCGGGTGTGGATCTGCCGATGGTCGATATCTTCGCCTGCGGGCAGTATGCGCGGATCGACTCTGTTTTGCCGCGCACATTTTCGGGCTCATCACCGCTCGCGGCGGTGGCGATGATGATGTGCGGGACGCCATCCGAAGTCGCGCGTCGTGAGAGCGTGATGAACCGCTCGTACACGGGCTTGTTGTCATCGTCGAGTCCGCCGCCGATCAGCAGCAGAGAACCATGAGGAATTGCATTGCGGGGTTCGGAGGCGCAGGCGCCGATGAGCGCCGCGAAGAGCAGAAGGATGACGATCGCGATTCGATTCATGATCGCGAGTGTAACTCGAAACTACTTGGGCTTGGGCAACATCAAGCAGATGAAGAAGCCGGGGATATAGAGCGCGCCGAGCCACAACACCGCCTGCGCCGGACCGCCGGCGGTGACGACGAGTTCCCCTGCGACAAGCGTGCCCGCGGCGGCGACGATGCGGCCGAAGTTGTAGGTCAGACCCGCTCCGAAGGTTCGAAGCAGCGTGGGGAAGAGCGGAGGCACGTACAGCGGGAAGATCGCAAACATTCCGAGTCCGGTGAACGCAAACGCTCCCGTGGCCAGGTAGATGGTCTCGATGGTCGGGGTTTCGCGGAATCCGAACCACAGCGACGCACCCGCGCCCAATGTCAGCATCGCGAAGCTCAATCGGGGCCCGGCCATTCGCATCAACGCTGTCGCGACGAAGTTCGCGAAGATGTTGACGCTGAAATAGAAGACCGTGACTTTCGTCTTGAGTGCGGACTGATCCGCTTTGGAGAGTTCCGCGAAACCATCCATGCGCGAGATCATCTGCGGGACAAAGAAGATGAAAGCCCACGCCAGAGTCAGAGCGATTGAAATATGAATGAGCAGCAGAACCGTCGTCGAACGAAGTCCCGGCGCGAACAGGTCCGCGATCTTCGGATCCGCCGCCTGCGCCTTGGCTTGCGACCATTCGGTCGGCTCGGGTACCGAATGGCGGATCCACAGCGTGACGAACGCGGGAAGTACGCCGACCAGGAAGACGTAACGCAGATCGAAGTGTGAAGTGATCCAACCGACGCTCAGCGTCGCGGCGATGCATCCGAGGATGTATCCCGACTGCAGCAGTGCGCTGGCCCAGTGTCGATGCTTTTTCGGAAGGGTTTCAGCGACAAGT
>JBKDPX010000283.1:0-3904 GCA_046342165.1 Phycisphaerales bacterium
TTCGACGCGCATCGGCTGACCGGCGCGTCCACGCATCCGCGACAGATCCAGGATCTGTCACGCATGGATGTGCTCGGCGACGGCAAGGGCGCGGATCAGCCGCTGATCCCGGGAGGGGCGCCATGATCGGAATGATCGCACGCCGGCTCGCGCAACTTCCGCTGATTCTGATCACGGTCTTCACCATCACGCTCGCGCTTGCATGGGCGGTTCCCGGCAATCCGCTCGAGCGACCCGAAGGCCGGCGTCCGGATCCCGAAGTCGCGCGCGCGATGATGGAGCGCTACAACCTCGACTCGTTTGGTTCTTTTTATTTCTCATATCTCGCCGACGCGAGTGGTTTTTCGCGCGCCAAGTCGTTGCTCGCGGGTGTACATTCGAACCGACCGTTCTTTGATTTCGGCCCCTCACTGCAGTATCCCGATCGCACGGTCAACGAGATCATCGGCGCCGGCTTGCCCGTATCGGCGACCGTCGGGCTTTTGGCGATCATCGCGGGACTCACCATCGGACTTTGCGCGGGGATCGTGGGCGCGCTCAAGCCTCGGTCGGCTCTTGACGCCGCGAGCCTCGGACTCGCGATGGTCGGCATCAGCCTGCCGGCGTTCGTGACGGGAACGGCGCTTCAGATGATCTTCTCATTGAAGCTCGGTTGGTTTCCGGTGGCATCGTGGGGAAGTCCGCGGGACTTGGTTTTGCCCGCGATCACACTCGGACTGCCGTATGCCGCGTACGTCGCAAGACTCACTCGCATGGGTTTGCTTGAGCACATGAATTCGGACTACGCGCGCACCGCGCGAGCAAAGGGACGAAGCGAAACGGGCGTGCTCTTCCGACATGCGCTGCCGAACGCGATCCTCCCGGTCGTCAGTTACCTCGGGCCTGCGAGCGCGGGTGCGATGACCGGCAGCTTTGTCGTCGAGCGGGTTTTCTCCATCCCGGGCGGTCTCGGCCAACACTTCGTGAACGCCGTTCAGAACAAAGACCTCTTTCTGATCATCGGCGTCGTCCTCGTTTTCTCGACGCTCCTGGTTCTGCTGAACCTCGCGGTCGACATCCTCTACCGCTGGATCGACCCCAGAATCACATCCTCCTGACCCGTTTTTAGTCTTCGATCCGAACACTTCCGACCGCGCGGCGAATCATCAGGGGCTGGGTTTTGATCGTGAAACGGCACTTTTAGCCTGTTCAATGGTCCGAGAACCTATCCTTTATCGCGGGGACGGGTCGAGGCGGAACCGGCAGGCGGAAAACGGCCGATTCAACTGTCCCGCCTTTGGCGGATTTGAGAAACGGAGTCAGCACATGCGTCAGTTGGGTTCAGTAGCGTTCGCGGCGGCTTTGGTCGTTGCCGCGGGTTCCTCAGTCGCTCAAAACCTCTCGCCCGAGCAGGAGAAGAAACTCCTTGTCGAGAAGCTTCAGGCCCAGCAGGCGCCGACGCCTGCACAACCGGCAACGCCGGGTGCCTCGACGGGCGGCACGATCACCTTCAAGCAATCCTCCATCGACTTCGGCAGCATCAACGATGACAAGCCGGTCGCGCACGAGTTTGAGTTCACCAACACAGGAACGGGCACGCTGATCATCCAGCAGGTGCAAGGTTCGTGCGGATGTACGGTTCCCGCGCTGCAAAAGCGCGAGTACCTTCCGGGCGAGGGTGGCAAGATCAAGGTTGAGTACAACCCCCACAATCGCCGCGGCAAGCAGCACACGACGGTCACGGTGACGAGCAACGACATCGCGAATCAAACCGCGAAGTTGGACATTCACTCGACGGTCATTCCGCAGATTCAGATGGATCCGCCGATCATCAACTTCGGCAATGTCGATCGCGGCACCGAAGTGAAGCAGACGGTTACGGTCTCGAGCCGCAATCCTGAACTCAAGGTGCTGGAAGCGACCTCGAATTCGCCTTCGGTCTCCGTGAAGATGCTCGATCCTCAACCGGGCACGATCGACGGGGCGCCGGTGACTCAGTACAACATCGAGTTGTCCGTTGCGAAGGATGTCCCGGCAGGCCAATTGCAGGCACTCGTGTCGATCCGCACGACCGACGACAAGCGTGTGATGACGGTTTCGGCGATGGGTGAAGTCGTTGGTTCGATCGCCGCGACTCCCGCGCGCGTTCAACTCGGCGGATTGACGGACGGCCAGCCCGTCACGCAACAAGTGCGAATCGCCAGCCGCAACGGCAAGGCATTCAAGATTCTCTCGGTCGAAGATGTTCCCGCGACCGGAACGAAGTTCTTCAGCGGTCAGCCCTCGATCATCGAGGACACACAGTCGAACCCGCCCGCCTATCTGATCAACCTGTCGTCGTCCGCGAGCGGCGCAGGCAGCATTCGCGGCGAGCTCGTCATCACGACGGATTCGGCTGATGACAAGGTCATCAAAGTCCCCTACTTCGGCTTCATCCGCACGGGAACACCCGCGAACAAGTCGCCGTTCCAAGGCGTGAATCCCGCGGGCGCACCGGCGAACGCGTGGCAGAAGAATCCGAGCACGCTGATTCCGCAGTAATTCCGATCACTCTCGTACGGTTCCGCGAAAGCGGAGCCGTATTGTTTCCCGAATGAAAATGATCTCTCATATGGCGATCATGCTGTGCGTCGCGGGTTTTCTCGCCGCGGGGCATTCGCTTCTCAAGCCGAAGTTCCCGATCCTGCTCAAGGGCGATATCGTGGCGCCGACTGCGGTCGAACCGACGGCCGCGCCGGCTCAAGCGCCCGAGTCTGATGCATCGAAGGCTGAGGCTCCGGCGCAATCACCCGTCGCAGCGCCGAAGAGTGCGATCGACATCACCATCGCGCAATCGCATGTGTACTTCGAGCAAGGAAAGCCGTTCATCGACGCGCGGCATCTCGATGAATACATGGCGGGCCACGTGCCGAACGCGTATCAACTTTCAGCGGACGAACTGCTGCAGGGCAAGGGTCAGATGTGGCTCGGCGCGCTCGACAAGAACGATGTCGTCGTCATCTACTGCGGCGGCGGTGCGTGCGATGCTTCTCATAATCTCTACAACTATCTCACGAAGTCATTCGGCTTCACCAAGTGTCTCATCATGACCGACGGATTGCCGGGCTGGACCGCCGCGGGTCACTCGATCGATACCGGCGCGCCCGCCATCGGAAACGAACCGTGAACAGCAACCCCCGCCCCATCGGATGGCTCGTGCTTCTCTGTCGCTTCGCGATCGCGGCGTTGTTCCTGCTCGCCGCCATCATGAAACTGCGCGACATTCCATCGTTCGCGCTCGCGATCCAAGCCTTCCGCATCATCCCCGATCACGCGGGCCATGTGACCCGCTTCGCGGCGTACTTCATTCCGTGGTTTGAAGTGGTTGCGGGTCTGGCGTTGCTCTTTGGCGTGTGGACACGAGCCGCGGCGTTGGCGCTGTCACTCCTGCTCGGTGCGTTTTTGGTGATGATCGTGACGGTGGTGCTCCGCGGCATTGACACGACATGCAGCTGCTTCGGCAAGCTGGATCTGGTATGCAAGGGCGGCGTGGGTTGGTGTCATGTGGGCCGCAATGCGGTGCTGATGGCGATGGGATTGCTGGTGGCGATCGCAGGCCCCGGGCCGCTGACGATCGACCGCCGCGAGGTCAAATGACCTATCTTCTACCGAACAAACGGTGTTTTCGGGGGCTGAAAGCGGCCTGAAGGCTTTGACCGGAGGCGGGGCGCGAACCTATCGTTTCGACCCTGTGTCGTTCGATGTCCGAAGGGTGTACTTCGGGATCGGGCAAGCCCAAGGCGCGGGAGCCGCGAGATGATGCGGCGAAAGAGACCATGAGCAAGTTCAGCAAGTTCGGCACGGTTCAGAAGCAGCGTTACGCGAACGTCAGCGGCAACGGCACGACGTTCATCGATTGGAAGGACATCGAGATGCTTCGTCGCTC
>JBKDPX010000284.1:0-5001 GCA_046342165.1 Phycisphaerales bacterium
TCAAGAAAAAGAACGGTTGATCGGAATCACCACAGCCGCTCGTCTCGCTTGGGCCAACCGCTTGTCTGCGCGAACCATGACTCAAGTTTGGTGGTGATCTCTTCGGAACTCATTCCATCGAAGCGCATCAAGGGTCCGAAAGTCAGGCGCGCGCGTCCCGGGACGAACAGGCTTCCGTACGGCGACTTCGTGACAGGCGTTCCTTCGATGAACACCGGCAAGACGGGTGCGCCGCTTCTCGCGATGATCAAACCGACGCCGGGAAGAAACGGGCGCAGGACGCCCGGCGGGTTTTCCAATCCACCCTCGGGAAACACGCCGAGCACACCGCCGTCCTTCAGATGCTTGAGCGCTTCGCGCGCGGATGATGTGTCTTTGCCGTCACGCTTCACGGGAATGATGCGAAGATGTTCCCAGATCGGGGCGAACGACGGCAACATCATGTCCGCGCCCATCATCCAGCGAGCTTCGAACTTCGTGAAGGTCTGCACCAAAAACGGATCGACACCCGCCGTGTGGTTCGCGAGCACGATCAACGCGCCGGGGCGCTTGTCATCCGGGATGTTCTCGACTCCGGTCGCGCTCGCGCGCTGAAAAAATCGGCAGTACAGACGACAGCCGTGATAGAGGATGCCGGTGAACACATCGCCCCGCGGATTGTCCGTGAGCACTCGTGACAGGACGACCAGAATCACCCAGCACGCGAGAAAGATGGCGAGAACTTGCACCACGCTGTGCGAAGCGTAGCGCAACGGAGACTGTTTCGAGGTCCCCTACTATTTCCGCATGAGCGATCTGTGGGCACCCAATCGCGAGCAACGACGCAAAGAGGCCGAGCCTCTCGCCTCTCGCATGCGCCCTCGAACGATCGATGAGGTCGAAGGTCAGTCGCACATACTTGGTGAGGGCAAGTTGCTTCGTCGCATGTTGCGCGCGGATGCGATCACGAGTCTCATCCTGCACGGGCCGCCCGGCACGGGCAAGACCACTCTCGCGCAACTGATCGCGGGTTACACCAAGCGTCACTTCGAGGCTGAGAATGCCGCGACGGTCGGCGTGAAGCGAATTCGCGAGATCGTGGACGCCGCGGCGCATCGGCTTGATGTCAGCCGTCAGCGCACGATCCTTTTCCTCGATGAGATCCATCGATTCAGCAAGAGCCAGCAGGATGTGCTGCTCGCGGATGTCGAGCGCGGCATCATCACGCTCGTCGGAGCGACGACGGAGAATCCGCTGTTTTCGGTGAACAGTGCGCTGGTCAGTCGAAGCACCCTGTTTCGACTCGAGCCGCTCACTGTGGAGCAGATCGTCAGCGTGCTCAGACGCGCGATCACGGACAAAGAGCGCGGCTACGGCCTCTTGCAGATCCGTTATGACGAAGAGGCGCTCAATGTGTGGGCCGTCAAGAGCGATGGCGATGCGCGACGAGCGTTAACGGCGCTGGAAGTCGCGATCCTGAGTTCACGCAAGGAGGGTGCGGAGGCCGGTCATGAAGTCGGCACGACCGACCATCCGCTCGTCATCGATCGATCGGTGGCGGAAGAATCGATCCAACGCAAGGCGGCGGTGTACAGCGGCCACGGTGATGAGCACTACGACACGATTTCGGCGTTCATCAAGAGCATCCGGGGAAGCGATCCGGATGCCGCGCTGTACTGGTTGGCACGGATGCTGGATGCGGGTGAGGATCCGAGGTTCATCGCCCGAAGGCTGGCGATCCTGGCGAGCGAGGACGTGGGGAACGCCGATCCGCGCGGCGTGATGGTGGCCTCTGCGTGCTGGGAGTTGGTCGAGCGGATCGGCATGCCCGAAGCGCGGATCACCCTTGCGCAGTGCACGACATATCTGGCGATGTGCCCGAAAAGCAACGCGGCGTATATCGGGATCGACGAGGCGCTAGAGGATGTCCGTGAAGGTCGAACCATCGCCGTGCCGGTGTATTTGAAGGACGGAAACACCCGCAAAGCCGCGGAAATGAGCGAAGGCGGGGTGCAAGGATTCGGGAAGGGCGAGGCGTACCAATACAGCCATGAATCCAAGGACGCGGTGAGCGGACAGGACTACCTGGGCGTTCAGAAGAGTTATTACCGTCCGACGGATCGTGGAGCCGAAAAACAGATGCAGGCGCAGTTGGAACTGCTCCGCAAGGCACGCCGGGAACGCACGTGACCATCGCCGAGGACAAGCAGAAGCTGCGACGGGCCATGAAGGCGCGTCTGGCATCACTCACGCCGGACTTTTGGGTCGATGCGTCGAAGGCCGTATGCGATCGATTGATGGGTTCGAGCCTTTGGGAAGGGGTCGGCGTTCTTGGTTATTGGGCCTTGGCGGGCGAGGTCGAACTCAGCGGGGCGATGGGAGAGGCGCTGAAGGAAGGTCGGAAGGTCTTTTGTCCGCGTGTGAACTGGGAGACGGGGTCGATGGAGGCTGCGCGGGTGATGCGTTGGGGGATCGGCGAAGGCGGCGTGGAGATCGGGCGGTTCGGAGTCGGCGAGCCGCGGAGGGATGCGGAATCGGCGGCGCGGGGGGAGATTGAACTGGTGCTGGTTCCCGGCGTGGCGTTTGACGGCACGGGGATGAGGCTGGGCCGGGGTCGCGGGTTTTACGATCGATATTTGTCGGAAAATCGCGGGGAAACTCGCGTCGTGGGTATTGCAATCGAGGAACAATTGGTTGACGATGTACCGCATGAGGCGTGGGATGTCGGGATGGACGCGATCGTCACGCAGAGACGGGTGATCGAAGTAAGAAAGAGATAGATTCAAAGCCGACGAATCGGCTTTCACACGGAAGTAAGCATCGCGAGGATGCGATGCGCAGGCACAGAAGGGATTCAACGAGATGGCATTGCCTTCACAAGCGGATCGGTCGACTGAAACGAGGAATCAGAACACGCGCGCGGGCGCGAAGAGCGGCGGCAAATTGGTGCCGGGCATCTTCGTGGGCGTGCTCGTGGTCGGTGCGGGATGGATGACGCTGAACATGTTCGGCAAGTCTCCGAAGACCGCCAACGGCGAGACGAGCGTGACGGAGCCGACGACGACCGCGACAGTCGGTGACGCGAGCGGCGGCGAGACGGGCGGCCCGCTCTCGACTGCGCTTTCGGACACTCAGAACTCGACGCCGAGCAATCCGACGAATCCGGCGAACACCTCGTTGCCCGAAGCGCCGAAGCCCGCACCCGTCGATGTCACGCGCAATCCGAATGCGCCGCTTGCTTCTCAACCTGCGACACCGGGAACGCCGGCGGCGATTCAACCCGGCACACCGGCGTTGAACACCCCCACCGGCACCATGCCTCCCAGCGAGCCGTCGAGCGCTGTGCGTTTGCTGATCGACGAGGGCGATCGCAATGTCGCAACGGGCAAGCTCGTTGAAGCGCGCGTGGCGTACAGCAAGGCGTTGCTGCATGCCGATGCGGTGAAAGGCGATCAAGCGACACTGCGCGAGAAGCTGACGAAGATCAACGATGAACTCGTCTTCTCGAACAAGGTGACGCCGGGCGATCCGATGGTCGAGCAGTACACCGTGGCATCGGGCGATGCGCTCGAAAAGATCGCGCGCAAGCGTGATCTGTTGACGCGCTGGGAAGTGATCATGCGCGTGAACGGCATCTCGAATCCCGGCGCGCTTCGCGTGGGCCAGAAGTTGAAGCTTGTGCGTGGCCCGTTCCACGCGGTGGTCTCGAAGAAGGACTATCGCCTCGATCTCTTCTGGGGCAGTCCGGATGACTCGGACAACTGGCTCTTCATCAAGTCGTACACCGTGGGTCTCGGTGAAGGCAACAGCACGCCCGAGGGCACGTTCACGATCAAGAACCGCATGAAGAACCCGTCTTGGAAGAATCCCAAGACGGGCGAGTACTTCACCGCCGATGATCCGAAGAACCCCATCGGCGAGTATTGGCTCGGCTGGACGGGCCAAGGCGCCGCGAGCGTGCACACGGGTTTCGGCCTGCACGGCACGATCGATCCGACATCGATCGGTCAGCAAAAGTCGATGGGCTGCGTGCGCATGGCGGACGCTGACATCGAAGCGATCTGGCAGTTCCTCGCGGAGCAGGTCAGCGTCGTCCGCGTTGAGCCGTAAGCGGTGATGGAGGCGAAGCGCAAAGCGAAAATAGCAAAGCGATAAAGCGAAAATAAAGAGGCCGTGATCTCTTCATTTTCGTTTTTCACTTTTCGCTTTTCGATTTTCGCTTTCCCCCTCACCCCACCAAGCGATCTGCGGGAAGTTCGGGCGCCGTATACGGCGATCGTGCAGCATCGAGCAAGAGCGCGGGAATCGTGCGCCCGTCAATGCTTCGTGTGTTCCATTGAAACACGACGATGGGTCGTTCCTTGTTGGTGTCATCTTCGATCACCGCGACTCTGCTTGTCACGCTGATGGCGATCTTCGCGCGCTTCAAGTCATAGCGATGACAGAATCGCCTGCCGAATCCGAATGCCCCGAACTGCATGACGTCGAGTCTTCCGGGCGAGATTCGAACATAGCGAGGCATCATCCATGCACACAAAACCAACGACACGCCGACGCAACCGACGATCTCCATGTAGCCAAAAGGAAATGAACTCCATTTTGGATTGAAACCCGGAGATTGGAAGATCCATGTGAGAGAAAGCGCCGCGATGAAGATCATCAATCCGAAGAAGATCATCGCTTTGTTCGCGGGCTCTTTGATGGGTACCTGCTTGTCGTAGATACCGACGGACTGGGGATTCACAAAGCCGGCCTGACCGGGAGTCCACATACGAAGCGCCACAGGATCGGAGACCCGACTCGAATCCAGCGAATCAAGCACGTACGCCATATGCGACTTCTTGCCGAAGATTCGAAGTCGCTGTGCGGGGTCGGATTCCTTCGCGGGTTCGAATTGCCAGGAACGTTCCAACTTGGGAGGAACGCTTGATCGCACAGGGATCCAGACGCAGAGCATGATTCCGACGACGAATAGGATCGCGCCGAGCACTTGCACAAGTGTCGGGAGCCCAGGTCCTGTGT
>JBKDPX010000285.1:0-2345 GCA_046342165.1 Phycisphaerales bacterium
CTTTTTCGGAAGCGACTCGGGCGCAGGTTCGAATGGTCTCTCTCGATTCCTGCGTGAGCGTTCCGATCGCGATCGCCGCTTTGGTCAATGATCGCGTGGTCTCTTCCTTCAAGTCCCGCAATTCCGATCCCGATTAGCGGATTCCGTTCGAGAGTGCATCAGCCTCGTCGCGCAAGCGCTCCCCGATTTCGCCTCCTGTGCGCGCCGCGATTGCTTTCATCGCATCCAATGCAGATTCCCGCGCGTGCTCGATCGTTTCAATGGCATGGGATCGCACGTCGGAGATCTTCGACTCATTGCCTGCAAGCAGTGTCTCGATGTGGCGATATTCAACGTCGGCACGCCGTCTGATCACATCGATCGATTCGGTGCGGACGCGCGTGAGTTCCTCGACGCCGATTCTCGCTTCCGTCGCGAACTGATTGATTTGCTCGGAAAGTCGGGAGGAATGCTCCAGAATCATCGCCGCGATCGATTCCCGGTCGTGTTCGAACCCCTTGGATTGCTCCGCGACGTAGCGGGTGAACTCCGAAATCTGGGTCTCGAGCGTTGCGCTTCGAAGATCGATCATCTCGCGCATCTCGTTGATCCGACGCTCGAAGACCGCCTGCGCGTTCGATGTCGCCGCCTCCACCCCAGCGATCGCGCCTCGGCTGAATACGGAGACTTGATTCGCCGCCGCTTCGGACTTGGCAACCCATGACTCCGCTTGCGCGCGGAGTTTGCCGACCTCTCCGTTCAGCAGTTCGCCGATCTCCCGTGTCGCGGTATCCTTCGCGCGGTCAATGCGAGTCAGTTCACGGCTGATCATCTGCGCGGCGCGCGTTTGAATTCTTGTACCTTCCTCCATTGTCGATCGCATGGACGCTTCCAAGGCGGCTTGCGCCGCCGCGCTGGATTGCGTGATCTTGCTTTCGTGTTCAGTCGCCAGTTTGGTCGCCAGCCTCTCCATCACTTGTGTGGCGATCGTCTCGATCAATCCCTCGATCCGCTGCCGGTCGATCTCGACGCGTCGCTCTTTCGTCTCTTCGAGAGAGCGCACATGGATCGCGGCTTCCTTCGCCGCCTGTTGGAGCGCCTGTTCGGCTTTGGCCATTCGCTGTTCGATCGCAGGAACCACCTTGGCGGCCAGATCGATCCGGCTCGTCAACGTCGTTTCGGAATCCTTCAGCGTTCGCGCCAACTCGCGGAGTGATTCGACCTGCGTCGCAATTTCCATCCGCTCGCTTCGCGCTGAAGCGAGCAGTTCCTTCAACCGCTCGCTCCAATCCTCGAATGTTCTTTCGTTCACGATCCTGGGCGCCAGAAACGCCCGATCCAGAATCGCGTCAATCGATTCCGGCGCGGTCGGCTTGGAGTCCGCGGCCTTGGCGAGTTCGATCGCTCGCTTCAGACCTTTCATCGCCTGTTCGTGTGTGCTTTGAGACATGCTTCCTCGCGAGTGCGCCCGGTGATGCTTCCTTTTCGGCGTTTCGTTCGCGCGCGGATCATTTCAGGAGGGTCTCGCGCGTGGGAACCTGCTACCCTCTGGTTATGACCCGCTCTGACCCTTCTGAACACCGAACCGGCTTGGAGCGTCTTCAACGTGTCATGGCCGATGCGGGAGTCGCCGCGCGACGCGTGTGCGAACGAATGATCCTCGACGGCCACGTTCAGGTGAACGGACAGGTCGTCAGTCAACTGCCCGTCTTCGTCGATCCGCACCACGATGAAATTCGAGTCGACGGTCGGCGACTCGCCAAGCCCGAGCGATTGATGTACGTCATGCTCAATAAGCCGGAGCAGACCCTTACCTCCGCCGCCGACGAACCCGGGATGGATCGACGCACCGTGCTTGATCTGGTTCAGCATCCCGCCGCATCGCGGCTGTATCCCGTCGGGCGACTCGATTTCGATACCACCGGTCTCGTCATTCTCACCAATGACGGTGATCTCACCCATCGCCTGACTCACCCGCGCTTCGGCGTCATCAAAACCTACCACGCGCTTGTCCGCGGCAACGTGAGCGAGGAGCATCTCGATGCGATCCGTCGAAAGCTCCGTTCGGAAATGCGTCGGGAGGAAAGATCAAGCGCAACCGTCACCGCTCGCCGCGCCGCATTCGGCCGAGGCAAGCAGGAGATTCGAGTCATCAAGAGCGAGGCCGGTCGTACGATTCTTGAAGTCTCTCTGACGGAAGCCAAGAACCGACAGATCCGAGAAGTCCTGGCTCTTCTGGGTTGCCCGGTGAAGAAACTCTCCCGCGTCGCGTTGGGGCCGTTGATCATGACGGGATTGGCGCCCGGCCATTGGCGTGAACTCACCCGTGACGAAGTACGCCTGTTGCGCGAGGCCGCATCGGATCG
>JBKDPX010000286.1:0-6899 GCA_046342165.1 Phycisphaerales bacterium
CGGTGTGGAGCATCGAGGCGACGATCGGAATCTGACTGCGCACCACGACGCCGAAGAACTGATCCTTCAAGCGACGCGCGCCGGTGATGAAACTGTCGATGTCGAGTTCTGTGACCTGCTTGGCGGAGACCGGCAGTCTCACGGTTTCGGAACCCGCACCGCCGATCGTGTCGGTCTCGGCATATCCGAAGTAATTGATCGTGACTTCGATGACCGTCGACTGCAAGGACTGGTTATACAGGCGCAGGTTGTTCACGGATCGGGTGGTTCCCGGCGTGAGGGAATCACCGGGGCGGAAGCCTTCAGAGAAGACCCAAGTGGTATATGCCTTATCCGCAGAGGCCGATCCAACGGCTTCGCCAAAGGTGTTGCTGTTGAGTGAGACCGCAACCGGCGCATCAACGGGGTTCGCCGAGTTGACCGTCGCCGTTGTCGTGGACTTGTAAGAGACCGTGTAGGGATCGCCCGATCCGAATCCAGGCAACAGGCTCACATCAAGATCGCGGCGCGTCTGAGCGGGTACTCGGAGAGACGTGCGGTACGAGTTGCCACTGCTGAAGATGAAGGTGAACAGGACGGATGCATCCACGGAACCCGTGTTGAGTGCAACGATCTTCTCGGAAGTCGCACCGAGTCCGACCTGGCCGACCGGAATCGCACCGGTCGCGCGACCCGAACCAACGTTCGCCAATGCGCCTTCAACCGAACCGTTCGTCGCGTACTTCGAGATCGCCGAAACAAACGGAGCGGTCGACGTGATCACACCACCGTACTTGCCATCGGGCAGAGCGGGGTTCTCGCCCGTCGCGACGCCGAGAGAGTTCAAAGCAAGACCGGCGCGACGGTTCGGTCCGACTTCTCGCTCGATCACGATCGGCGCCCCACCGTTCTGCGGGAAGAACTGCGTCGTGATCTTGAGCAACTCATCGGTCGGATTGAAGAATGTCACGAAGTTATCAACTCCGCCGCCCTTCTGGAGATCAGGGAAATTCCAGATTTCGGAAGTGCGGGTGGTGAAGGATTCACCGATCGCCGAACCCGCGGCGGAGAGATTCTCGTCATAGTGGCTGAAGGTCGCGGCCACCGGGCGGTCCGAGCGAACTTCGAGGGAGTACGGCACGCCCGCGAATTGCGCACGAATCAGCGCCTGACCGAGTTCCTTCAGTTCGGGAGTGACGATCGTGAGACCGTCGCGGCTCTGGGCCGGGAGTGTGAAGGTCGCCGACGTGCTGCCGAATCGACTCGGAAGCACTTGGTCACGCGGCACGGCCTCGCCACGCGCGGGGACCACCGGGTAATCATTCAGGTAGTACCACTCCTCGAAGCGTGCAATCACGGACACCGTCGCCGTTTGATTGCTGAGGTTCACCAACGGGAGATAGGTGTACACATCATCACCGAAGAATCCTTCGGGGTAGATCTGGCGGAAGGGCAATGAGGGGATCGATGTGATCGGATCAGCGACCAATCCGTTCGGGGTCACCCCATCGGACTTGAGCCCGTCCTCGACCTGCAGCAACTCGGCGGCGGGGGCGGCGGGGTTCGCGGCGAGGTGTCCCGTTCCGGTTCCGCCGTCGAGCTTCGCCGTGTTGTCAGCGATTTCCTCAAGCGTTCCGAACATGACGAAGTAACGAACGGAGGTTTTGTTTTCCTCGGCGGGCGTCGTCGAGTCATCCACAGCCGCGAGGCTCGCGAGGTTGAAGTCGAGTGCCACGGAGGAATCCACGAAGTCGGAGTCATCCAACTCGCTCTCATCGGCGGGCCAAGCGGAGCCGAGATCAGGGGCGAGATTCGCGAGCGCGTACACATCACGCACGGCATCGGACACCAAACGCGCGGTCGCGCGAGACTCCGACTGCGCGGCGGTCATCTGAAGAGCAAGACCTCCGGTGTCGTTACCTTCGTCACGAACGAATCGATAATTGTTGTCGAAGAACGCGGCGATCGCGGATTTCTCGCCGGCATTCACCTTGTTCAACGTGGCTGAAGTCGGACGGTTGCTGCCGACGACATCGAGGCCTTGATCGGGGTTCATGCCTTCCATCCAGCGAAGGTTGTTGATCTCGCGACCCGTGTTGTTGGTGAAGTAGACATCGACGGCGAAGAAGTTGTCCTTCACGCCAAAGGAGATCACGCGTTCGACACGCAAGCCGCGGAAGTCGGCGATCGCGCTCACGCGGCGATTGAAGTTGTCACCGGAGACCGTGAGCGAGAACGACATCTGGTTGAAGCCTTCCGGCCCTTGGTTGACGAACGTGTAGGTCTGGAGCACATCGCGACCGAGGCGTGAATCGGGAACCAACTGATCGAATCCCGCACCGAAGAACTGGGACGCCTGATTCAGGAAGTCGATGCCGGCGTAGGAGAGTCCGAAGTTCGACTCCGTAGCGCCGGGGTCGCTGTACGCGAATGAACCCGTCGGCGAAATGCTCATCTTCACGAGATCGCCAACGAGATCGTGCGCGCCATCCGTGACGCCCTTGGAGATCAGCACTTCGAGTTCGTACCCGCCGGTGGTCTTCGATTCGATATCGGTTTGAGAGTTCACACCGAACGCCGAGTAGGTGACATTTCCACCGTCGGAAACCGCGAGGAAGTACTCGCCGCTGAAGGGGAACACGTAGTTAATCACGCTGTTCAGCGAATCGGTCGGATTCGAGAGGACGATTTCGACGCCCTGACCATCGAAGAGGCGCAAGGCCGTGTTCAACGTCGGCGTCGCAGTGAGCGATGCGGCGGTGGATGTCGCCGTGGCGGTCAACGAACCGCCAGCGATGGCTTGGAATCGGAAGAAGTCGCGATCGAACAATCCGAACGCGCCGTCTCCGATGAAGCCCTCTCGGGTTTCCGAACCCACACCCGGTTGCGCGGCGTTCTCGAATGCGCCGAGATTCGTCGCGGTGGTCACGGTGTCGTTGGATTCCGAATCGCCGAAGATGTCGTTCTGATATTTGATCTCCAGATCCCAGGCGTAGAGGTATCCGAAGTTCGAACCGACCGAATCAGTCACGCGCAACGTCCAACGACCGGCTGCGCTTTGACCGTCGAAGAGACCAAGCGAAGTCTCGGGACGGAATGTCACGAGTTCGGCGGGGTTCGATGGATTGCGCGTGTACGGTGCGCGCCCGGAAGCGAGCGAGAAGGCCGATTCGTCGTCGAAGCGAACGGAATTCACAAGTGTCGCGGTATCGCCCGTGCCGACGAATTCACCGAGGTTGTCGGAACTTCCGCCGCGATTCTTAAACAGATCAACCACGATACCCGAGGGCGAGATGAGGCTGACCTTCAGATCCGAGAGGAACGTGTGAACGATCGCGAGGCTGACGTTCACGTCGAGAATCTGACGGGAGTCGCTGACATCGATGAACGAATCGATGGTTCCGGTGGGGCTTGATGAACTGCCCGGCACACGAACGGGAGCGTCAATCGTGTCGTCGTAACTCTGAATATCACCGTCGATGAGATCAACGCGAACACGGAGGTCGAACCGACCGCCGTTCGTGGTGCGCGCAACGGTGTCCGGCACGAAGATGTTGTAATCGGAGTTGTCAAAACTCGACACGCCGATGTAGTACGTGCCACCGGAGGGCAGCCAGTAATCAATGAACGCATCGTTGCCATAGAACTGATCGTTTGACGTCAGTTCCTGGCCGCTCGCATCAAACAATCGAAGGAATGAATCAAGTCCGTTCGAGAACTCGAGTCGCTGCGCGACGACTTCCGCCTTGATGACGCCGCCACGCGGAATATCAATGCGGAAGAGATCGACATCGGGCACCTTGTTGCTCGGCGAACCGACCGCGATGAAACTGCCCGCGTCGATGTTCATGCCGACCAGATTGGCTTCGCCCGTGGTGTCGAACGTGACAAGCGCGGCATCGTCGATGATGTCGTTGTCCTCGTAAACATCAGTCGGCGAAACGATGCGGAAGGTCGATCTGAAATCAATTCCAAGCGAGGTGTTGCCGCCAAGTCGATTGCCCGAATCATCGCGGAAATCAGCGTTGCGGAGCAGAATGGTGTATGTATCTTCGCGCAACTGCGGCGCACCGGTTGATGTGAGGAACCGAACTGACAGAATCTTGCGATCCGCGGACCATGTCGCGGACGAGATTCGCGTTCCGAACAGGGCACCCTGAAGCGTGATTGAATCGGGGGTCGCGTCGAATGAGTTGAAGTTCAGCGCCGACTGCGCGACGGGCTCGGAGAACTGGATCGTGATCGTGTTGTTGTTCAACTCACGGAAGTTCTGCGCGGTCACCGCCGGTCCCGGGGCGATCGAACGAACGGTCGGTCCGTCGGCGCGAACCAGTTGCAGCGTACGAGCCGCATTCACGCGACCTGATGATCGGACGACGCCTTGAAGCGCCGGAACAGGCTCGCTGCCGTTGATCAACGCATCACGGACTTCAACCGATGACGTGTTCGGCTTGACGGAGTACGTAAGCGCCACGATTCCGGAAACGATTGCGGAAGAGAACGAGGTTCCCGTGACGGTGGTGAAACCGCCCCCGCGCTGGGTTGTGAGAATGTTCTGCCCCGGAGCGGCGACATCGACACGACGCACGCCGAAGTTCGAGTTGAGCACCAGGCCGTCCGACTCGTTCGTCGCGGCGACGGTGATCACGCCCGGCAGTCCGGCACCCGTGGGCGCACCGATGAGTTCCACGTTCGCGAACTGATCCAGATTCACACCGGCATTTCCGGCGGGGACGACGGCCGTGGCTCCCGTTTCGGTGAAGCGCGAAATCGCGTCGCGCTCGGCGAGAACATCGAGCGGGTTGCCCGCGGTCCACGTACCGCCGTTGATGAGCGCATAGCTTGCGTTGGCGACGACGACATTGACGCCGCGCGATCGCATCATGGCCGCGTAGTCCCAAGCGGCGACGACTGCGCCGAGGGTGGGCGCGCCCGCATCGCGGTTGATCTTGAGCGCCATCATCTGAACGGTCCACGCGACGCCGGAAACGCCGAAACCGTTGTTGCCGACGGCTCCGATCGCGCCGGCGACCTGCGTGCCGTGTCCGTTCTCGTCGTCGGGCGATGCATCGCCTTCGCCGAAATCGAATCCGTTCACGTCGTCGATGAATCCGTTGCCATCATCATCGATGTTGTTGCCGGCGATTTCTCCCGTGTTGGTCCAAATGTTCGCAGCAAGATCAGGGTGATCAAGATCGATACCTGTATCGATCACCGCGACGACGACATTGCGATTGCCGATCGTCACATCCCAAGCGGCTTCAGCGTCGATGTCTTTGCCGGCGAACAGCGGGCCCGGAATGGTGTTGTTCAAGTGCCACTGCGAACCGGTGACATACTCAGGATCGTTTGGCGAGCGCGCGGGTTGGTACAAGTAGTTCGGTTCGATCGCTGCGACGTCAGGCATTTCCTCGGCGACGCGACGAGCGACTTCGGTTGACACGGAACCGGCGGTGCGGATTTCCGCCCACCCGCCGCGACCGATCACATTCACGGATTGAACATCGATGCCGAGTCGAGTCGCAGCTTCGCGCGCCAGCAGATCCGCGCTCTGGGAATCGCGACGACCTTCGAACGTGACGATGTAAGAACCGCGCAGCGCGGCGGCGGTTCCGCCGCCGAAGGGCACCATCACGGCGTTCTCGGGCAGCGTCGGCATTGCCGAAAGCATCTGCCTCGCTTCCAAATTCTCGAAGTTCGAGCCACCTCCCAAGAGGTAGTTGCGGATCATTTCCAAGCCCTTCGAACCAGACAGATTTCGCATCGCACAACTCCGAGTCGCGGCGAACAACGCCGCAGTACGAACCGACAGCCGCGATCATCCATGTCGCGGAACCAAAAACCGGACGACGGGCACGAACCCGCAAGGGCGCGCGCCCGGCATCTTCGCAAACACCGACAGGCGAATCTTCACCGAAATCGCCGTCGGTTACAAGTCGACGGGGCGCAGGATCAACAACAACCTAACGCCTCCCTGTCAGGGTATGCTAGTTCCCGAGATCATGTCGAGCACCGCTCGGGCATACCGACCTGATGCACCTTGGTTGCGGCGGATCACCTCGCGCCCGCTGTTTCGGAGCGATTCGCGGGATTGGTCGTCTCGAAGCAATGTCTCGACCGTCGCTCTCAGTTGATCGGCTGGACGCATCAAGATGCCGCCGCCCGCGATCAAGGATTCCACAGCCGACTTGAAATCTCCGTAGGACGGGCCGATCACCGACGGCTTGCCAAGCGAGATAGGTTCGACGGGATCCGATCCGTACTGCTCGCCGAAACTCCGCCCCACCACCACGACATCCGCCAGCGCATACGCGGCGCGTAACTCGCCGATGGTGTCGAGTAAGAATCGATCTCCGCCCGACTGAGAGAGCACGGATCCCTTGGGGTGCGCACTTCGCCGAACACATCCCGGCAACGCGCGCGCGGCCTCGTCGAAGCGTTCGGGCTTTCGAGGCGCGCAGAGCAGTTGAACCCCGGGTGGCATCGCCGCGTGCAACAGCGCCTCTTCGCACCACAACGCCCGCCCCTGCGCTCCGTCAAACCCGATAGGCGCACCATCCGCGGGCAATGGGCCGGTGCTCCCCGCGACGACAAGCGGCCGCGAGCGATCGATGCCGAGTTCGCGCGCGAGTTCTTCGGCTCCGGCCACCGAATCCTCGATTCTCGCAGCATCCCATTTCATAGAACCGGAGATGTGACATTGAGCGGGATTGACTCCCATGTCGACGAAGCGCCGGTGATAGGCCTCGTCCTGCGCATAAACGCACGAGAGTCGAGCGTATGAACGACGGAAGAACCACTTGAAGCGTCTGTAGCCCTTGAAGGAGCGTTCGCTGAGTCTGCCGTTGATCACGCACACGGGAATTTCGCGCGAACGCGCAATCGAGACGAAGTTCGGCCAAATCTCAAGTTCAACCAGC
>JBKDPX010000287.1:0-9783 GCA_046342165.1 Phycisphaerales bacterium
CGCTGGTGGTTCTGCGGCGATCCCGATGCAGCGGTCCCGCCGCTGGGGCCCGCCCCTCGCGCTGATTTCCTCGCCGGCCCCTTCACCCCATCGTCGACATCCGAGCATTACATCGACATGGTGAATCGCGCTCGTCGATACATCCACGACGGTGACTGCTATCAAGTCAATCTCACCCATTCGATGTCCGGACCGTTTTCAGGTTCGCCGCGATCGTTCTTTCTCGCGCTGTGGGATCACGCACGCCCGCTTTTCGGCACATATCAAGAATCCGAAGATATTACACAACGTCGAGTGATGGCCTCCGTCAGCCCCGAACTCTTTCTCGATTATCGATCCTCCACGCGCCGCGTCACCACCCGCCCCATGAAGGGAACCCGCCCGCATGCCTCGCTCGCCGAAGATCTGATCCACAACACGAAAGAGCGCGCGGAACTCAACATGATCATCGACCTCATGCGCAACGACCTCGGCCGCGTGTGTGACGTCGGATCCGTGAGCGTTTCAACACCCCGCGCCGTCGAGTCTCACGGCGCGCCGGCGATCGGTCTTCTGCAGGCCACCGCGACCGTCGTCGGCGATCTCGACGCACGGTTCGACCACGTCGATTTGCTCGCAGCCGCCTTTCCCGGAGGCTCAATCACAGGCGCACCCAAAATCCGCGCGATGCAAATCATCGCCGAACTCGAATCCTCTTCCAGAGGCCCCTACTGCGGCGCACACGGATTCTTCGACGATGACGGCTCCTGCTGCCTCGGCATGACGATTCGCACCGCGTGCATCACGGGAGAGATCTCCGACCGTCCGGATCATTTCGAAAACGCGACCCTTCGCTACGGCATCGGCGCCGGAATCGTCGCCGACAGCGACCCACACTGCGAATGGTTAGAAACCCTCGACAAAGCTCGCGTCTTGCACGCCGCGGCCACTGCATCCCATGCCAGCCATCAAAAGTGATCTCATCCACGCCTATCTGTTCCGAATTCATGACGGATCGATCGAGATCCTTCAGTTTCGTCGGACGGAACATCCACTGCTCGGCACTTGGCAGCCGGTCATGGGTCATCTCCATCCGGGCGAATCCGCGATGCAAGCCGCCGCAAGAGAGACTCTCGAAGAGACAGGACTCGACATTCGTTCAACGCACTGTCGCGCGTGGTATGCCCTTGAGCAGATTCATCCGTTCTTCCTGCCACAAGCGGATGCCGTGATTCTCTCACCATCGTTCGCCGTGGAAGTCACGCATGAGTTCATCCCCAGGTTGTGCCCGGAACACGATCGGTTTCGCTGGATTCCCGAATCTTCGATCGATGATTGCTTCATGTGGCCCGGACAGCGTCTCTCTGCGAGAGAGATTCGATCACTGATCGTTCCCGGCGTCCTGCGCGCGCTGGATCGTTGATCCCGCGCGAGTTGTGGAGACCGCGGCCCTTCGCGCCGCCACGATGGTGCACACGATTCCGATCGGCAATGCGGTGAACAACTCCGCCGCCCGATTCACCAGATCCGCACCAAGACCGACGGTCGCCGCTTTGGACGCGACGACTCCCGAACCGACCCAACCGACCGACCATTCCCTCAATCCAAGCCCGTTGCCCCACAAAGGAATCGCCATCGCCGCCTGACTCACGCAAGCGACGAGACAGGCCTGCGCTCCGCTGATGGGACTCCCCGCGATCGTGAACGCGGCGAAATAGCGCATCGTCCACACGATCAGATCCGCAATTCGCAGTCCTGCGACAATCGTCAGTGCGCCCGCATACCCCCGCCATCGTCCCGCGATACACCCCGACACGATCAAGCCCGCGGCGATCATGCACATCGTGATCATGAATCGCGCATCACTCCATTCGCCGATGTTCGCCGATTTGCATGCGATCAAACCGATGACGGCTGCCAAGCCGGAGCACGCCATTGACTCGATCAGCGTGCGGAAACTGTGCTTCAACTCGATGCCGTTGACGATCCGGTGATACGCGAATCTCCCTGCCATACCGGGCTTGAACGGCAGGTAGTTCAACAGCCATGCCGAACCCATCAGTGTGACCAACTCTGCAAATCCGACGCGCCCGAAGCGTCGGTACAGCACATGAAACGCCGCCGCCGAAATCGCCAGATTCGCCAGCGGCAAAAGCACCAAACCGATCACGAGATTGATCGGTGCGTTACGGGCCAAATCGATGAGACTCACACGATCGCGGCCTTCACCGACCACTTGGACGCATGCCGCGATCAGGAGCGCTGACCCGAACACGAAAAACGACCACCTGCCGATCGTCAGACAGCGACGGCGGGTCCGTTCGGACATGCGCTGCAATACGTTGATCAAGGCTGCTTGTCAGGATTGACGAACGAAGCCGTGACGCCCGTGCCTGCATACACGGCGCGTCCCGATTCCAAACGTGATTTCACCACGCGAGCGATCGCCCGCACATCCGCGCGATCGGAGGACTCGCACCTGCGAATCAATTCGTGATCCGCGTTCGCAACTCGCAGGATCATCGCCAAGGTCATCAACGAAGGATCTGATTCATTCGTGACGACCGCGTCAAGCACGGATAGCGATCCCGCCTTCGCCGTGGGCGGAATCACGCACAACACCATCGCGCGACCCGCCGGAGTGAGCGTCGGATATCGCTCCGCGATGCTTCCCGCGATCGCCGTCGGGTTCGGTATGCTCAACTCCGTCGCGGTGAGTCCCGACAACGAAGCCCGCGCTGCGTACAAGAGCCCCTGCAAACGAGATTCAGGCGCGGAGGAGATCGCTCGCGCCAGATCTTCATCCGCGAGCGAGGCATCACCGAGGCCTTGCTTCACGATCGTTTCGGTGATCAAATCCGCACACCCCGGACCGGGCACGCGGGATTGTCCGCGTCCCGGCTCATACCCCTGAATCACGCGCCAACGCAGTCGCACCGGAAACCTACACCACGAGTTCGCGAGGTAACCCGTCACACCTCGCTCAGGCTCGACCGTCATCGAGATTTGCTCGCCCGGCATCAATCTGAATCGGCCGCCGATGTCGGCGACCTCCGGCTCCGCCGAATACAGCGGCCCGACGGCGGTCTCCAGAGTCGGACCAAACATCAATCTCGAATTCAGCGGACTCGCGGAACCGAGCGCCAGCGGGATTCTTGAAACATTCTTCAATGTGACATCGAACACCGCCTGCTCCGTCGGGAGAAGCGTCTCCTTTCGCGGCTTCACCTGCAACACTTGATGCAAACGCGAATCCTGCGCCATCGAATCGATCCATTGCGGCACCGACATCGCGATCGTCGCGACACGCTTGGCGATCGCATCCGGCTTGGCTTGTTGCGGATCCAACGTGATCATTCTCGAATGGCAATACACGCCGAGAGAAGTGAGTGCCGACTCTCTGTAAATGTCATTCAGCAGCGCAAGTGCCTTCGAGGAATCGCCTTTCTTTGCCGCGATTTCCGCCGCCAGCAGTGCGCCGAATTCGTCAGGCTCGGTCTTGGAGAGCTCTTGCTCCGCTGTCGCGAGATCATCCTTTCGGAAGGCTTGCCATGCCTTGACAAGCGAGATCTGCGCGGCGTTCACGCCCTGCAACGATTCAAACGTCGCAAGTTCGCCGGCGACGCGATCGTCGCCCGCGCCGCTGATGAGCCTCAGCAACTGAACGCGCAGACTCGTCGCCACCATTTGGGAGATCAACTCCTGCGCACCGACTCCGGACTCAAGCTGCTTCGCGATATCTCGAACAAGCTCCCCGGCCGAAGCCTCCATGTCAGACAAGGAAGCTTCAACCGAGCCGCGATTGTTCGACGCAATGGCGCCGAGCAGTCTCATTTCTTCAAACACGAGCGACAGCCGGTTCTCACCCGGACTTCTCTCCTGCGATCGCATCGCGGGATCCATCAAGGCCTGTCTGCGCGACTCTTCGTCACGCACCGACCGCAACTGTCCCTCCAAGTCCGCCACCGTGGCCGCCGGCCCCTTCATCAGCCATGTGAACAGCAGTTCCTCCGCGCTGTCGCGTTCGTCCGCCGTGAAACTCAACCTCTTCAAAATGTTCAGCCGCGCGTTCTGAAAACGCTGCGCTTCCGGAATCGCGCGCACGCTCAACAACGCATCGCGAATCAATGCGTGAACGGCCGCATCAAGCGGATCCGCATACAGCAGATTCACCAACAACTCCGCCGCCCCCACCGGATCATCATTCACGCTGACGAAATGCTCATACGCCAGCAACGCCGCCTCTTTATGCGTGCCATCCAACTGAGCCGCCAGCTTCAGCCGCGAAACATATCCCGAGGTATCGCCGAACTCTTTGGCCATGAGCGCGGCATCCAACGCGAGTCGGCTCCGCACCGATGCATCGATCTTCGCGCCCTCCGTGCCGGTCAATCGATCCAGCGCGGCCAATCGACCTTCAATCGTCTGAATCGAAGCGATCTTCGATGAAATCAACCGCAACTGTGTTCGAGTGTCCATCGGCTCGATCTTCAGCAGCTTTCGACCCGCGACCTCAAGAGCCGCGTTGTCTCCGGCGTTGAACGCAGCCTCCACGCGCAATCGCAAATCCTCAATCGATTCGGGTGCGCATTGCGCCGCAAGATCAAGCATGAAACCCGTCAGCAGGTAATCCTCGCCCGCCGGAGTCTCCGGCGCTCGCAACTCCAGAATCGCCGCGCGACGAATCTCCTTCGCCAACTCCGATGCATACGCGGCCTCGGCGACCGCCGGCGACGCCGGATAGCGCGGCATCGGATTGTCCTGCGCCGTGACGACGATGCACGAAGCCAAACTACCGACCGTAACAAACATCCGTGTCATGTTCATGCCGTGATTCCCGTCGTCAAAACCGTGATCGCCCCGCCGGCACCAAGTAAAAACGAAACAAATGCCAGTGCTTCCGTCCAAACCACCGATCGCCGATGCACTCCCTTGAGCAATCGGTCAGCCACCAACACCATGAACACAAACTGCCCCCCGCAAACCGCTGAAATCCCCGCGAACAGGTAGACTTCGCGAGGCAGTTCGAACCAGGTCTGCCCCTCGAAGATCAGACCCAATCCCAACATGATCATCGCCGCGGCCCAAAGGCTCGCCGCCACGGATCGCAACGCCAATCCCGCGGTCCATCCTGATCTCATCGCGTTCTTACTCCGCACCGGCGGTGATTGTTCAGCGACTTTACGAACCCATGCCGAGATTCATCAGGAACTCCGCATTGCTCTTGTGCTTCTTCAGGCGCGTCTTCAGCAACTCCATGGCCTCCACCACGTTCATGTCGCTCAGCACCTTGCGAAGGCGATAGACCAACTCCAGTTCCTTCGGATCAAGCAGCAATTCCTCACGCCGCGTGCCCGACGCCGCCACATCGATCGCGGGCCAGATGCGCTTCTCGACCAACTTGCGATCAAGATGCAGTTCCGCGTTGCCCGTGCCCTTGAACTCTTCGAAAATGACTTCGTCCATCTTCGAGCCCGTATCCACGAGGGCCGTGCCGATGATCGTCAGGCTTCCGCCCTTCTCGATCGCGCGCGCCGAGCCGAAGAACTTCTTCGGACGCTGCAAGGCGTTGCTGTCCAAGCCGCCCGTCATGATCTTGCCCGAGTGCGGCATCTCCGCGTTGTACGCACGCGCCAAACGAGTGATCGAGTCGAGCAGAATCACCACATGCTCGCCGAACTCGACCATGCGACGCGCCTTCTCGATCACCATTTCCGCGACCTGCACGTGGCGCGATGTGTTCTCATCGAATGTGCTCGCAACGACCTCCACATTCGCACCCGAACAGTTGCGCTTAAAGTCCGTCACTTCCTCGGGACGCTCATCCACCAACAACACGATGATCTTCACATCCTGATAGTTCTTCGTGATCGCCTTGGTCATCTTCTGCATCAACACGGTCTTGCCCGTGCGAGGCGGCGCCACGATCAACATGCGCTGGCCCTTGCCGATCGGCGTCACCAAATCGATCACGCGACACTCGATCTCATCCGGCGCGGTCTCCAACACGAAACGCGCCTCGGGGTGCAGCGGCGTCAAGTCCTCGAAGTTCACAAGATTGTGTGTCTTCGAAGGCTCCCGCCCCATCACCGAATCCACGCGAAGCAATGCAAAATACTTTTCGTTCTCCTTCGGCGGACGCACAACGCCCTTGATCTGCATGCCGCGGCGCAACCCGTACCGACGCATCATCGTCGGACTCACATAGATGTCATCCGCCCCCGGCAGATACGACTGATCCGCACTACGCAGGAACCCGAAGTGATCAGGCATCACCTCAAGCGTCCCCTCTCCGAACAGCAATCCCTGCTTCGCCGCGCGCGCTTTCACGACTTTGAAAATCAAATCATGCTTCGCGAGTTGCTCGAACTCGCTCAGTCCCTCGCGCGTCGCGATCTTGTGCAACGCCGGCAGATCCATCCGCTGCAAATCGGCGATGCTCACCGACTCTTTCATCACGGCCGGATCCGCCGACTTGATCACGCGATCCAGCTCCGCTGCCTCCCGTTCCAGCTCCTCATCCGTCGGCAGCGTCCCGTCGTGCACACTCACGCGCGGCATGTGTCCGCCGCCACCCATCCCCGGCATTCCCATACCGCCCTTGCGACGCTTCTTCTTCCGGCGGAACCCGCGATCCATGAATCCGCCCTGTGAGCCTTGATAGCCACCCTGGCCGCCGCCGTGGCCCCCGCCATGTCCGCGCTCGCCGTGTTGTCCCTCCGGCCTACCGCCTCCGCCGTGTTGGCCGCCCCCTTGGTGGTGGCCCTGTGAATGTCCACCTTGATGGTGACCACCCTGATGATGCCCACCGTGTGAATGTCCACCCTGATGCCCACCCTGATGCCCATGCGAGTGGCCGTGATGCTGTCCCTGCGGACGGTCGCCCGACGGCCCGCTTTGAAACTGAGGCCTCTCACCCTGCGCACGATCGAAACCCGGTCGCTCGCCCGGGCCGCGATCCGCCATCGGCCTCGCTGCCGGTTGCTCCACGGGTGCCGGACGCGGCTCGGGTCTCGAGTCCGCCTTCGACTCAGACTTCTCCGCCTTCGCCGACACTTTCGGCTCCGCGGCGCCCGCATCGGCATCCTTCTTCGTTCTTCTGGTTCGAGGCGCTGATTCCTCGCCGGACCCCTTGGAGCGCTTGGATTCGTCTGAAGCTGATGTTCTGGGCATGGATCTTGTTCTCATCAAACGGTTCGCCGTGTTCCTTCTTGGCAAACCTGCCGCATCGGGCTTTGTATTCGGTTCGCACTCGCGAACCGTGGCCAACTCCGCCACTCTGGTCAGGCGATGCCTTCGGATCGCTCCGAAAACAACATCACCAAGACATCACAATCAACCGACAAGTGAAATGAACTTGGGGAGCGTCTGTCGGACCGATCCGAGTGTCGAGCGACTGCCACCCGAGCGAATCCCATCCGTCACGACTGCCAAAGTATAGCCTCCGGGGCCCCCGGGGCACAAGTCGGCAGGGTCATGACGACCGGTTCCGACGCGAAGCGCCGCGACCGACCAGCTCGCAAGCGCGTTCCAATGCCCGCTCCACTTCCCGTCCCAATTCCGCGATCGAACCCGTATTGGTGATCACCTGATCGCTTCGTGTCTGCTTCTCCGTCAACGACATCTGCGCCGCTTCGCGCCGCGCAAGCTCCGCCTCGTCCCAACCACGCGCTCTCACGCGCTTGAGACGTTCCTCCCGAGGCGAATCGACAAACACGATGGAATCACACATCCGATCGGTACCGGCCTCGAACAACAACGGTGCATCGATGACGACCGCGCGCATGCCCTCCGCCGCCGCGCGCGCAATCTCACGCTCGCGATCCGCGCGCACCAACGGATGAACCAAAGACTCCAATCGACGACGCTGCTCCGGATCGGCGAACACGATCGCCGACACTTTCGCACGATCAACCTTTCCATCCGAGCCCAACACATCGGCTCCCCACCACTCCACCAGTTTCGCCGCGACATCTGAACGTTCAAGCGCCTGACGCGCCGCCGCATCCGCGTCGATCACCAGGCAACCGAGTTCCCGCATCTTCGCGGCGACGGTGCTCTTGCCCGCTCCCACGCCCCCCACCAAGCCGATCACGGGAATCGCCGCATCGGCCCGCGACTGCGCGCCCTCCGATGCCTGACGCACGATATCCAGCACCGTTTCGCAGTCCCGGATCATCAACCAGTTCAACGCCGGTCCGTCGGACCCCGCGGTGTACACATGCAAAGATCCGCATCCGACCAATCGCTCGGCGATTCCGCAGGTCATTGTAATATTTTGTATGTTCTGAAGCGGGACCGCAGCATCCACGCGGGAAAACACGCCGCTGCGCACGCGGATCCGACGATCCGTCAGCGTGTAGGACCGCGAAAGTCGAACGAGTTCCCCGCAGATCACGCTGACGATCGTCATCGCGACGCCGATGAACAGCGCAGGCGGAAAGTCATTGCCGATCAGATGCTTCATCACCGCCCACGCCGCGATCAGGAACATCGCGGGCCCCAGAAACGGCGAGAAAACAAGCAGCGTCGCGAGTCTTGACGGCCGCGTCGAAACGACTTCGCGCTCCGCGCTCATATCGCGCTCTCCTTGAGCACTCCGATCGCGGGATAGTTGCGATACAACCCGTCATAATCGAGCCCGTAGCCCACGACGAACTCATCGGGAATATCGAAGCCGACGTAATCGACGCGCACGTCGACCTTCGCTTTGCCCGGCTTGCGCAGCAGCACGCAGGTGCGCAAACTCGCAGGCTGCCGCTCGCGGATCAGAGATGTAAGAACATCTAATGTTTGTCCCGAGTCGAGAATGTCATCGATCACGATCAGATGACGCCCGGCAAGCTCGCGGGGCAATTCACTCTTCAGCGCGACGCCCTTACTTTCCATCGACTTCCCGGGATAGCTTGAAACGCCGATGATCTCGATGCGCAGCTTCACCGGAAGTTCGCGAATCAGATCGGACACGAACACGATCGCTCCGGTCATCACGGGGATGATCGTCACGTGCTCCGCCGCGTCTTCTCCGAGTGATTCAAGATCCGCGGCGATGTGCGCGGCTAATTCGCGAACTCGTTCGCGAATCCGCTCCGGAGTGATCAGCACGCGCGCGATGTCACGTTCCATGCCACAGCATAGGAGCGCAAAGAAAAACGCGGCGCACCGAAGGGTGCGCCGCGAGAGAAGCGATGTTTCGATGCATCTCAGATCAGAACTTGCCGGCCTTGAGGAAGCTGTTCGCCTTCACGGTTACGGCGTTGTTGTTGGATTGATTCTGCGACCACTGAAGTTGGAGGTTGCCGGAGGTTGATCCGGTTTGCACCACGCCGCGGATACGAACAATGGTGGTGAAGTTCGCCGCGATCGGCGGCGCGACCGCCGTACCGCTTGCAGTGACGGGGAGGAAGTTTGAAACGGCACTGTTGTCAACGCTGTTTCCGTCCCAACTGATCGTTGCTCCGGTGGGAACAGTGAATGTGAGTTTGATATCCGGCGTCTGACTTGCGCTGGTCGTCAAGATAAACGCCTCAAACTCCCACACCTCGCTCGCACCGACCGCCAGAAGCAGATGATCGTCATTCTGCAGCGTGGCCGAACTGGTGACGCTCTCATCAGCGGTCTTGCGAACCAAGGTGTGACCGGCACCCGTTGCACCTGTGGCTCCCGTGGCGCCCGTCGCACCTGTAGGTCCGGTTGGACCCTGCGGACCCGTCGCACCGGTAGCGCCAGTAGCGCCCGCTGGACCAGCGGGTCCCTGCGGACCGGTTTCACCCGGGGGGCCTTGGGCGCGGGCGGCGCCGGTTG
>JBKDPX010000288.1:0-8396 GCA_046342165.1 Phycisphaerales bacterium
CGAGACCGGGTGGAAGCATCCCACGTCAGTTCGAGCATGCACCCTCTTTCATGTTGACCGATGCCCGATACCGTGCCGCTGGCGATAAGATCTCCGGCTTCTAACGTGCAGCCGTTGCTGGAATGATGAGCGATCATCTGAGCGAATGTCCAGTACAAATCGCGGAATGCCCGGCTCTTGCTGAGTGTGACCGGGCTTATGCCGCGCTTTGCCATTTCCGCGCTCTGCAGAAGGACCTCGAGTTCGACATCGAAGGATCCCGAAAGCCGGTCGCGTTCGTCACGAAGGTATTCGAGAGGCTCGGGATCTCCGGAGGCGCGTGGGGAGGGCGCGCATGCGAAAGGCGCGAGCGCTTCGGGAGTGACGATGTATGGACTGATCGTCGTGGCGAAGTTCTTGGCGAGGAACGGGCCGAGGGGTTGATACTCCCATTTTTGAATATCACGCGCGGACCAATCGTTGACGAGGCAATAGCCCAGAATGTGGTCGGCGGCGGCGGACATCGCGATGGGTTCGCCCTGCGCGTTTCGTCTCCCGATGAAACAACCGACCTCAAGTTCATAATCAAGCATGGTGCACGGGCCGAAGGTAGGAGTCGGCGCGTCATCGGCTTTCATCTGACCCTTGGGGCGGATGATCGATCCACGCTCGACATCGACCGTGCTCGCGCGTCCGTGATATCCGATGGGAACCCACTTGTAGTTCGGGAGCAGCGGATTGTCGGGCCGGAACATGCTGCCCACGGTGGAGGCGTGGTGAATCGACGCGTAGAAGTCGGTGTAGTTGTGCAGAGTCACCGGCAACTCAAATGACATGTCTTTCACCGCACGCAGACAGTTGGATTCGATCGTCGCGCGGGATGCCGAACCATGTGCGAGAAGGGAACTGATCCGCGAACGCAATGCCGCACGCTGCGGAAGTGAAAGTTCTCCGAGCAACTCCGCGGCTCCGACATCACAGGCCGCCATCAGGGCTTCGCGTCTGTCGTCATCCAGTCGGAGTCCGTCGAGAAGTTCGTGCTCCAAAGCGTCGGTCAGGGAAAAGATGCGGTCGCCGATGCGAACTCCCAAGTGCGACTGATCCCACTCCGGATCGTGAAAGACGCAGTAGGGGAGATTTTGAATGGGGAAATCGCCGGCGGGATCATTCGCGGAATCCACCCAACTCTTGAGGCTCGGATCGACTGTCGGATCGTTTGTCATGTCAGGAGGATACACGGTGAACGTGTCCGGCGTCGAGGTTCACACCGCGCGCGGCGGTTCCTATGCTTGAATCCGAAACTCATCTCCTCACCCTTCGGAAACCAATCATGTCAGACTTTGTCACACTCCCCGCAGATTCGAATCAGGCCCTCGGTATCGCCCAGTTCGCTCTTGACTTCATGTCAGACACTCCCGGAAAGCGAGGCGAACCCGGAGCTTCGGTGATCGAACGCACCAATATGTTCCACACCGACGCCTGCCTCTGCGGTCTTTCCGCGATCGCGATGGGAACGAACTCGCCCGTGCTTCTTCGTGAAGAAGCCTTGCAATACGCCGTCGGTCGTGCAGTCGCTCCTTGGGCCAAGAGCGCGACGCGCGCGGGTGCGACGGTCTTTGGTTCCGGAGTCGATGTTCAGGTCGAGAAGGCGGTCGTTGCCAATTCCGCGGCTGTTCGTGAATGGGACAGCAACGGTACGAATTTCGGTTTCAACCCCGCGCGAAAGCAGACCGCTGGAGAGTTCGGACACAACGACTTCTATCCCGTCGCGCTCGCTGCGGCGCAGATGCGCGGCAGAGACGGCGAGTTTGCGCTTCGCGGCATGATTTTGCTCGATGAGATCCGTGGTCGATTGGCGGAGGCGTTCAGCCTGAAGAGCTACAAGATTGATCACGTCGTTCACGGTGCGATCGCGAGTGCTGCGACATTCGGCGCCATGATGGGTGCGACCGCCTCCCAGATCGAATCAGCGATCGGCATGGTGGTGGCGCATTACATTCCGTTCCGCGCGATTCGAGCAGGCAAGCAATTGTCCGACAGCAAGGGCGCGAGCGCCGCGATTTCCACCGAAGCGGCGATCCTCAGCGTCAAGCGCAGCATGGCGGGATTCATGGGTCCACGCGACATCTTCCGAAACCCGGAGGCGATATTCCGCATCTTCGAGGGGCCGGGGCAGATGTTCCAAAAGGTCGGCGCCAAGAGCGCCAACACCGACAAGAAAGATGCTTCACCGTTCGATCTTCACCTTGCGCGCAAGGGTGATGATTTTGCGGTCATGGGAATGCACTTCAAGCTCGGTCTGTACGAGCATCAATCCGCGGGCGCGTTGCAGGGATTGATCAATAACATCAGAAAGAACCCGAGATTGTTGGAAGATCAAAGCGGCGATTGCATCAGCAAGATCGTCGTGGTCGCGTACGAGCCGGCTTTCGGCATCATCGGAGATCCTGCAAAGCGCGATCCCAAGACGCGACAGTCGGCGGACCACTCGATGCTGTATCTCGTCTGCACGATGCTTCGCAAGGCGCTCGAACTTCATCACGCTCAAAAATCGGCGAGACTGGGATGGAAGGAACTCATGCTCGGACCGCATGATTTCGACGAGAAAGCGCTCCACGATCCGCTCACTCGCTCGTTGATGGCGAAGATGAGCTTCGAACACGGCGGCGCCGAGTATGACGCGAAATACCCCGACGGCATTCCGACGTCGATCGTGATGACCGATGATCAAGGCGTCACTTCCGATTCGGGGCTTGTGATGTACCCGGGTGGGCATGCACGCAATCATCTCGGCCCCGACAAGGTGGATCTCAAGGATGTGCTCAATCACAAGTTCGAACTGCTTGGACGTCTCGCATTCGACAACCCCAAGCCTGTCATCGATCGACTGAGCGCACTTGAGACCAAGAGCGCGGCTGATGTCGCCGGACTGCTTGACTTCCCGCTCGAAATCAAGGGCAGATTCGAGTAACGACGGATTCGTCGGATCGGACGGACGGAATTCGTGTGAATCGGTTCGGGGTTGCTCGTGTTTGCAACGCGCGGGTTCGTGCGTCGCCTCGTTTCACGATCGAATCGAGTGTTCGATCAGCCCTTCGCACGCGCGTCGGAGCATGTGATAGACGGCGTCAAAGCCGTCATCGCCGCCGTAGTACGGATCGGGGACATCGATCCGATGCGGCGGTTCGCGAGCGAGCGTGGGATCGAATGAGCGCATCAGTTTAACGCGGGTTTGCGGTGCGCCGCGCTCGATCATGGTTGTGCAGTTGCTTTGATCCATCCCGATCAGCAGTTCAAAGCGCTCGAAATCCTCGTCGGGATTCAGTTGACGAGCGCAGTGATTCAGCGTGAGCCCGTAACGCTGTGCGATCTGCACACTCCTGGGATCGGCACCGGCGCCGATGTGCCATGCTCCCGTACCGCAGGAGTCGATTTCAAAACGATCCGCAACGCCGCGACGAATTGCGAGATCTTCAAAGATGACGCGAGCAAGCGGAGAACGACAGATGTTCCCGAGGCAGACAAACAGGACTCCGCGGCGTGGCGCATGCATTGATTCAAATCCCGGCGGAAGGCTCGATGATGGGTTCCTTCGCGCTGATTCGGTGCGCGATGCGGAGTAGAGTGGTCGGCAGATCGGTCGCATCGAAGGCCATCGTGGTCATTCGCCCTTCGATCAACCAGTTTCGCATCGCGCCGGCAACATCGGAAAGAGCGTTCGCCTGCGCGAACATGGTACGAGGCGCGATCGAAGGGGGAATGAAATTGCGCTGGGGGAGTGCCGCGACAACATTGAATCCCCGCTCCGCGAGTGCATCGGCGGCGAGCAATGACGACCAGTCCGTCGAGTCCGCGGCCGTTGCGACACCGGATTTGGGCGTCAATGCGTAAATCCAGAGATCGGCTTCAGCGCCTGATAACGCAACCGGCTTGGTGAGCAGTCGAACGCTTCGGAGTCTTCCGCCCTCCTGGGTGTGCCTTTTGATTTTGCTGAGATCTCTGATGTCCGGTGATACGACGGCATCAATCTCAAAGCCACTCACGGCGACGCCGCCCATCGCGAAGATGAAGGCTGAGAGCGGTTCGATCGCAGGTCCGTCACGACATAAACCGATGGCAACGGATTTTGTTCTCGAATTGGAGTTCGAGCGACTTGAGGAGGGGACGAGTTCGCTTCCGAGTCTTGCCGGCAATGCAGGGAGCGTATGCCAGGCGGATTGCATCAATGATCGGACGAACGCCACGCCGGTGGCCAAGTCGATGACAATCGCATTTGATCGCGGCATCAATTCGTCAAAGACTTCGCGAAACTGAATCCCCCATCCAACGAGCACATCCGCAGCGTTGCGAGTTTGATCCAGAAATCGAAGCCGTCGAAGTCCTAATCGACTCGATCCGCAAACCGGCGCATGGGACAGTGTGTTCAGGCCGAATGAACGGGCATCTGTTACCGCTTCGGCTCCTCCGAACACGATGGTTACCTCATGATTCCGGCTCGATCCCGACGACATTCGCGAGATCGCGGCGCACGGCGAATCGCTGCGCTGATCAGCGCAGCGCCAAGTCGGACGAGGGCTGCCGCGCGGTTGGACAAAATGAAACAGCCGCATGAAGTGTACTTTCCTTTCAACGGCCTCCGACGGATTCACGCGTCTCGTGTTCGTAGAAAAGTTTGGAGACCGCCGCGCCAACTTGCTCAGCGAATGCATTTTCAGCGCGCATCACATCCGCGGGGGCGCGCGGCAAAGGGGTGGGACGCTGGTTCAGTGTCACATTCAACGGGAATCCCTCGGCCTCCGCGGGCCAAACCCGCGGAGATTCCTTACCGGTGTCGATCACTTTCACGCGAAGAGAGGCGCTCGGTGTCATCGTGGCACCGTCCGGAGAAAGTGAGAACCCGTCCACCGTTGCGAAGACGACGATCTGTGCACCCACGGTTCGAGCGATCGTCACGATATCCATGGGCTGCCCCGGTGTCTCGCGGTCGGAGATTGCAAATCCCGCACGATAGTCGATCATGCTCACAACGGCCTTGCGCTCGAGCAGGGCTTTTTGACAGGACTCCGCGATGATGTTGCGAAGTTGCCTGCGACCAAGTCGCGGCAATCGGTCATCAATGAAGACGATTGTCGGCCGTTCCGGCTCGAGTTCGAATTGGGCGTCTTGAGTCGGTGGGCCATCGGCGAATACCAAGGCAGGTCCGACGATATTACAACCGGCAAAGCACGTCGCCGCCGCGGCCAGCAATCCCAGAATGATCATTCGAAGAACGGTGTTCATGTTCAGTACTCGAGTTTGTTCATTTCCGTGTGGTCGTAGAAGAGCCACGAAGCACGCTCGATCATGCGACGTGCGAGTTCAGTCCTCACCCCTGTCGCCTGCATATCGCTCGGCCCGAGACCCTGCTTATCCGGGAATCCGACTGAAATGGTCTGTTGGAAGGCGAAGAAGTTGTCAATCACGGAATCGGTTTCGATCACGGAGACATTCGCGCTCGCGCGGCCTTCCCACAGATATGCATTGCCCGGATCGTTCAATCTGAACTCAAACAGATCGACATAGACGATGCGTTCTACCCCGCCCAATGCCCGCGCGAGCTCTTTCATTGATTTCGCGGTCCAACTGGGATGTTCGGACAGATACTTGGCGACCTGTACTGCAGGCACATAACCGCCGGCGGCGGGGACATTCGATGGTTCGGACAATCTTGAGGTGATTCGCTCGATCATGTGTTCGATGATCAGAGGATTTTCGCCCTGAATCGTTCGGTCCGCAGCGACAACCACCGCGAATGACTTGCCTGCCAGGCCCTTGTATGAAGCTGCGACTTCGCGACTGCCTTCCCGCTCGAGTTTCGCCGCAACAGCTCCGACCGCGGTACAACCCGCCCCGAGGAGCACAGGAGCGACAGCCGAGGTCAGGATCGCTGATCGTAAGAGCAATCGAGTCAGTGATGTCATGTGTTCGGCCATGTCAAAGACTTGTACCACCACGCCAACGCAAGGATCGTCACTATTGTCACGATTGTACTGCCTTTCACTCTTTGAAGGCACGCGAGCGACATTCCGGTCCCAATCACGGCATCGAAGGCGCAGCACCAAAAAACGGCTGACGCGAGGATGCAGAGAAGAAAACCGGCGGGTTGCGCGAGGAAACCTGACACAAAGTCGCCGTCCGCCGTATGTGCGAACGATGTCGTCATCCCGCATGTCATACAAGGTTTCTTGAACCACATGGCCCACGCGCAATCGCTCAAGCCAAGTTGCCGATGAGTGCCGAATCCTCTGGCGTCAGGCGTCAACTTCGTGGCGACAATCAGCACGGCGCCGATTCCCGCCGCAGTCGCGGCGCAGTACAACCTCTCCATGAAAGTGGCCGAGGGCGGTCGGCACGTACTGGCCGATTGGGAGGTCGTCATGAAAGAAAGAATCAGTCGAACTTAAATACGCCCTTGCGATAGCCGTAGACATACGCGACGACTGTCGTGAGCAGGAAGAAGAAAATGCGGAAAAGCCAAATCAAGCCTTCCTGATTCGGGAACGGAGCGATGTTCGGGAAGGTCGTCGCCCATGGGTACAAGAACACGACTTCGATGTCGAACACAAGGAAGACCATCGCGATGAGATAGAAGCGAACATTGAATCGCTTGCGGGCGGTGCCGACCGGGTTCATGCCTGATTCGTAAGACTGACCCTTGATCTTTCCGGAGCGACTCGGACCGAGTGCACGAGTCAGCACAAGGTTGGCGATCGAAAAGGTGATCGCCATCATCACGATGAGAAACAGAGGCAGATAGGTATTCAGTTCGGTCGCAGCGAGTGTCAGGCTCATGGTCGGGAGTTTAGCACCGCTCCCGAAAGGTGTCATGTGTGGCCCGATTGTCGAAATCTGCCTTTTCGGCAGACGCTTTGAACGGTGGGTTCAGGGTTCTGCCAGTCGATGGGACTTCCCGGCGTGATTCTGGGATCGGATTCTCCCCTGAATGGCATACGGGTTGCCCTGTCAACGCTGTCGTCGATGGATACCGACGGCCGGTGTCGCGTTCGCGCGCCGAGTTGAAGACTCGAATTGGAGCGTTCTATGCCCGCGAAGGAACTCGTCTTTGATGTGGAAGCCCGTCAAGCCCTGCTGGCCGGAGTGGAGAAGCTCGCGAAGGCCGTGAAGGCGACTCTCGGCCCCCGTGGCCGTAACGCCGTGCTCGACAAGTCTTGGGGCGGTCCGACCGTCACGAAGGACGGAGTCTCGGTCGCCGAAGAGATCGAATTGAAGAACAAGGCCGAGGACATGGGCGCTCGCCTGGTCAAGGAAGCCGCCAGCAAAACTTCCGACGCCGCGGGCGACGGCACCACGACTGCAACAGTCTTGGCTGAAGCTCTCTTCCGCGAAGGCCTTCGCCATATCGCGGCCGGTGTCGACGCCAACGCGCTTGTTCGCGGCATGAAGGCTGCGGTCGAAGTCGCGACCAAGGAAATCAACTCGCTCGCGGCCCCTGTCAAGGGCCGCGCGGACATCGAGAATGTCGCCACGATCTCCGCAAACAACGATCGCGAAGTCGGCAAGATCATGGCTGATGCATTCGAGAAGGTCGGCAAGGACGGCGTCATCACGGTCGAAGAGGGCAAGAGTCTTGAGACTGAAGTGACGGTCGTCGAGGGCATGCAGTTCGATCGCGGCTACCTGTCGCCGAACTTTGTCACCGACGCCGATGCGATGAAGGTCGAGTTCAACAAGGCGTTCGTGCTCATTCACGAAGACAAGATTGAGAGCGTCTCCAAGCTTGTTCCCTTGCTCGAAAAGGTGATGGCGGCCAAAAAGCCGTTGATCATCATCGCTGAGGACGTGACCGGCGAAGCGCTGAGCACATTGGTGATCAACAAGCTTCGCGGAACGCTGCAAGTTTGTGCGGTCAAGGCGCCGGGATATGGCGATCGTCGCAAGGCGATGCTGGAAGACATCGCGGTGTTGACCGGCGCGACCGCCGTCATGAAGGATTTGGGCATCGATCTCGAGAAGATCGAACTGGATCACCTCGGCATGGCCAAGAAGATCGAAGTTGATGCCGAAAACACCACAGTGATCGAAGGCGCGGGCGAGACCAAATCGATTCAGGCCCGCATCTCGCAGATCAGATCCGAAATCGAAAAGACCACGAGCGATTACGATCGTGAGAAGTTGCAAGAGCGCTTGGCGAAGCTCGCCGGCGGTGTTGCGCAGGTCAAGGTCGGCGCCGCATCGGAAGCGGAGCTGAAGGAGAAGAAGGCGCGCATTGAAGACGCGTTGCATGCGACGCGTGCGGCGGTCGCCGAGGGCATCGTGCCCGGCGGCGGCGTGTCGTTCATTCGCGCGCGCGCGGCGCTCGCCGCGATGAAGGAATACAAGGCCGTATTCGGCAAGAACGAAGACGCCACGAGCGACGA
>JBKDPX010000289.1:0-4169 GCA_046342165.1 Phycisphaerales bacterium
CGAACTCGCGGGGGCCGGAATTCTTGATGCGGGCAGCGGTCGACGCATCAAGGAGACCATCATGAGTTACGCCGATGGCGCGCTTTTCGCGATTTCGATGATCGGCGTCGCGGCGATGGCCGTCGCGAGTTTCGGTGTCGCGAATCTCATCATCGCGTCAGTGCGGTCGAGAACGTATGAGTTCGGCGTGCTGCGCGCGCTGGGCGCGGAACGATGGATGGTGTCGCGATTGGTGCTTGGGGAGGCGATCATCATCGCAATCGGCGCGTGCATCACGGGGACGCTGATGGGAGTGCAAGGTGCGCTCGGTGGCAAGCGACTGGACGAAGCGATCATGGGTATTCGCGTGAACTTTGAATTGCCGTGGACGAACATCGCCATCGGATGCGGCATCGTGGTGTTGATGAGTGTGTGCGCGGCGCTGCCGGCGGTGATGTCGCTTGGTCGACGATCGCCGCGGGACTTGCTTGGTTCGATGAAAGGCGGTTGAACTTACTTCGCGCCGAGTTTGGCGAGCAGTTCGTCATCGATGCCGAGGTAATCGCGCATGTGTTTGTCGTAGGTGTCCGAATCCTGAGGTCTTGAAAGATCAAGACGCAGTTCGTTGATCACCTTCGTGCCTTGGCGAATCCAATCGTCGAAGGTTTCCTTCGAGATGTTGTCGAAGATCCATTGTCCGACGGGGCCGCGAAACGGAGGACGGGCCATTTTGTGGCCGGGCTTGCCTGAGCGTGTGCACAGGAAGGTGCCCGGCGGCAAGTTGATTTGTTTGGCGGCGACTTCGGGTACGGGTGCGCCGAGTTTTTGCAGTAATTCACCCATCGCCTTTCGGGGCATGAAATCGCCGCGCTCGGCGGCGATTTTGAAGCCTTCGGTGAGGATGGAGATCGCCGCGTCGTTCATACCGGCTTTGGTAAAGGCGTCGCCTGCGAGCTGGAAGGCCTTGGTCATGCTCGGATTGAGTTCGACACAGCGCTTGAATGCCTTGGCGGCGTCGGCGTGACGTTCGGCTTCGGAATAGGCGCGCCCGAGGCTGAACCATGCCATGTCATTGGTGGGATCGGCCCCCTCGCGGACCATGTTTTCGAACTGGGCGATGCGCTCGGCGATGTTCATGGAAGATCGTAGGTCGAAGAGGAAGTGGATGTTGAGGTCCGGAGTGGGTCCGTGCGAAACCGAGGGGGTGGTGACCTGCGAAAACAGGGGAGTTGCAGGGGTACAGTGAGCGAACGACAACGGAGCGAAGTCATGCAGACTGTTGATGCAAAGATGTTGAGCGAGCGGCTGGGGTGGCGATATGCCGTGAAGAAGTTTGATGCGGCGAAGAAGATTCCCGCCGAGCACTGGGCCGCGCTTGAGAATTCACTGGTGCAGTCGCCGTCGTCTTACGGACTTCAATCGTGGAAGTTCATCGTGGTCGAGGATCCGGCGTTGCGCGCGAAGTTGCGCGGTGCGTCGTGGAATCAATCGCAGATCACGGATGCATCGCACATGGTGGTGATGTGTCGTCGTCGCGAGGTGAAGCCGGAGAACATCGAGGCGCACATCGCGCGGATCTGTGAAGTGCGGGGGACGCCGAAGGATGTACTCAAGGATTTTCAGGCGATGATGATGGGGAGCATCGCGAAGCCGTCGAGCTTGCCGGGCGGCACAATGGAAATCTGGACGCGCAGTCAGGTGTACATCGCGCTGGGATTCTTTTTATCCGCGGCGGCGATGCTTGGTGTTGATACATGTCCGATGGAGGGATTTGATCCGGCGCAGTACGACGAGATGCTCGGCTTGAAGGATTCGGAGTTCACCTCGGTGGTGGTGGTGACGGCGGGGTATCGCGCGGCGGATGATTGGCTGGCCGGATTGAAGAAGGTGCGGTTCGAAGCGTCGAAGGTGATCGAGCGGCGTTGAGGATTCGGAGGTCGATCGGACATGGCGTCTACACCATCGCTTGATATCGTGTCGCGCGTTGATTTCGCGGAGTTCGACAACGCGATCAACAACGCGAAGAAGATGATCGCGGCGCGATTTGATTTCAAGAACGCGCGCGTCGAGATCGAGCTTGATCGCAAGGAGAAAAAGCTCAAGCTGTTCACCGAAGAAGGGAAGATGAACGCGCTGATCGAGATCGTGACCACGAGCGCGGTCAAGCGGGGCATTTCACCCAAGGCTCTTGATTTCGGTGAAATCGAGCAAGGCGCCGCGGGAGGCGTCAAGTGCGTTGCGAAGGTGCGTGCCGGGCTTGAGCAGGAGATGGCGAAGAAGATCGTGAAGATGATCAAGGACACGGGCCTGAAGGTCCAGGCTTCGATCCAAGGCGAAGAGATCAGGCTGAGCGGCAAGCAGATCGACGATCTGCGCTCGGTGATGGCGATGTTGACCAAGGCGGAGCTTGAGGTTCCGCTGCAGTTCGTCAATATGAAGTAATATAATATTTAGACGTAGCGATATTCGATCGGCGCATCGATGTCCGGGTGAAGGCTTGCGTGCACGGGGCATGCGTAGCCGACTTTTTCGAGTCGCTCGCGCATCTCGACGGGGATCGTGGCGGGGAGCGTGACGATGACGGGCAGACGACCGAGGCGACGGGGCGCGGGCGGCGTGGTCATGTGCTTTTCGACGGATGCGCTCGCGCCGGTGATGTCGAGGCCGTTGCGTTCGCCCCACATGCCGATGGTGGTGAGGATGCAGGATGCAAGTCCTGCCGCGATGAGATCGGTCGGCGAGAAGGCGGTGGCGTCACCCCCGATATCCCTTGGGGCATCGGTGCGGAGCTTCGGGCCTTCCGGATGTGAAAGATCGCATTTTTTGTTGCCTGCGTACGAGACGTTGATGTTGACCATGTGGAAACGATACGCGGGATCCCCCGTCGTGGTGAGTGGATGAATGCCGACGGGGATTGACATACGAGAGGGAGTATGGCAGACTCTGCGCGTGTCGAGTGTCGTCGGAAGGGACGTTCTGTTCACCGGCGAATCGCGTGAGTCCGTCGAAACCGAAGGAATCGGCGTGGCGGAATCGGGTTGCGGCGTTCCAAGATCGGCGTCGCCAAAAACACGGGAGTTGGAAATGAAGAAATCGGTGCTCTCAACGTGCATGTTCGTGTTGACCGCGGGTTTGTGCGCTTCGGCGTACGCGACGGGCGGTTCGCAAGCGGGTGATTGGACGAATCAGTGGCGCAAGGATCGCGACGCGGCGCTCGCAAAGAATCCGAATCTCCCGTACGACCCGACTTCCATCCTGGTGGGATGTGATGAACAGGCGCTCAAGACGGTGTTGGTGTTGACCGGCGGTGAGGTGATCCAATCCTGGCGTCTGGTGCCTGACGCGTATCACATCGCGGTTCCGGATGCGGACGACGCGCTTGAACTGCTTGGATTGCTGAAGGATCTTGCGGGTTTCAAGTACGCGGAGCCGGATCATTTCGGCCGCATCGGTGCGACTCCGAATGACACGTCGTACGCGCAGTTGTGGGGCATGAACAACACAGGTCAGACCGTCAACAGCGATCCGGGTATCGCGGGTGCGGACATCGACGCGAATCTTGCTTGGGATGTCGGAACCGGAAGCATGTCGATCGTCGTGGGGATGGTCGATTCAGGCATTCGGAACACCCACGAGGATTTGGCCGCGAACATCTGGAAGAACACGGGCGAAGTCGCGGGCAACGGCGTTGATGACGACGGCAACGGATACGTTGACGACACCTGGGGCTGGGATTTCTGGAACGGCGACAACAACGCGTTGGATGACAACGGACATGGCACGCATACGGCCGGTACGGTTGGAGCGGTCGGCAACAACGGCAAGGGTGTGACCGGTGTGTGTTGGAGCGTGAGCCTCGCGGGACTCAAGATCGGGTCACGCACGGGAAGCGTGTCGAGCTCGGCGGGCATCAGTGCGATCAACTACTGCGTCGGCAAGGGAATCAAACTGAGCAATCACTCGTGGGGCGGCACGGGATACAGCGCGACTTTTGACACCGCCGTGACCAACGCACGCAGCGCAGGCCACATGATCGTGTGCGCGGCGGGCAACAGCGCGATCAACAACGAGGTCACGCCGTTCTATCCCGCGAGTTATTCGCAGGACAATGTGATCTCGGTCGCGTCGATTGATAACAACGACAAGCTCTCATCGTTCTCGAACTACGGCTCGACGCGCGTGGATCTCGG
>JBKDPX010000290.1:0-9037 GCA_046342165.1 Phycisphaerales bacterium
GCGCCCGCGGAAGTGATCGCCGCTGATGCCGCCCGCACATCATCAGGAGTGACGAGCGCGTTTGCACCGCTGGCGACGACGATGGTGTTCTCGCCACCGTCAGCAACGGTGATCATGCCAAGTCCCGTCGGGGTGTCCGGGGTCGTGATGACATGGGAGACATCAACCCCGTTTTCGAGCAGGACGGTGCGCAACTTGGCGCCATGAGCGTCGTCACCGACTCGTCCGATCATGGTGACGCGTGCCCCCAGACGTGATGCCGCCACGGCTTGGTTCGCACCTTTGCCGCCGGGGAATGTCCGGTAGGAACCGCCGAGCAGGGTTTCGCCCGGCGTGGGCAGTCGCGTCGCACGGACGACCAGGTCCATGTTCAACGAACCGACGACGGCAATGGTGACTTGTTCAGCCATCGGATGGAGTGGACGGGTCATCAGCCGACGATTTCTAGAATCTCAAAGCGCTTCACGCCCCTTGGCGCGCTGACGCGAACGACATCGCCGACGCGAGCCTTCAGCAGCGCCTCTCCCATGGGGCTGTTGGCGGTCACTTCAACGTAGTCATACACGGGAGTGGCGGACGCTTCGCCAACGAGCTTGTAGGTGTCGACGTCGTCATCGTCGAGATCCTTCAAGCGCACCGTCGAACCGATGAACACCACTCCTTCAACCGCCTTCGCCATGGCCTCATCGATCACCGACACGTTCGAGAGACGCTCGGTCAATCGACGGATCTCGGCCTCTTCCATGCCCTGCTGCTCGCGCGCGGCGTGGTAGTCACCGTTCTCCTTGAGGTCACCGAGCGCGCGCGCCTCCGCGATGCGCTGGGAGATCACGGGGCGATTGGCGATCAAGTGCGCCAGACGCGCCTCGAGCTGGTCCTTCTCGGCTTTGGTCATCAGTTCCATGACATTGCTTCCGATCATTTGAACCGACCCGGAACCGGGCGGTTGGCTCCTTCATCGTCCACCACCTCATGGTGCCGGAAGATCAAAGGGTGTCCCGAACGGATGGTAGCCCGCTTACGGCCCGGGACTTCACCGCCGCCGTCACGAGAATGCTCAACGCCGTCATCCACACGCCCGCCAAGATCAGCATGTGCTCGCGAAGTACGACCGCTGTGTCACCCGTCCAGAATCGGTCTCGGGTGATTTCATAGGTCACCGTCAGCGGTGAAACCATCAGCCAAGGGTTGATGTCGTCGGCCGATGCACCCGCATCGAACAGAACTAGACCGAACATCGGCCCCATCGAAGCAACCGCGATGCATCCCGCCATGCCCATCCAGCGCGACCCTCGACCGTTCACGATCAGCGCGAGCGCTCCGACCAGTCCGAGACTCCACGCCATCAAATAGGCAAGAAGGTACGCGGCGATCGCCATCGACCAACCTGCCATGCCGGGTAAAGACTGCGATGCGATGATCGCCGCCGCGGGCGCGACCACCACGATCAGATCTCCGAGGAAGGAGCGGATCGGGCGGCCGGGTCGCTCCTGACTTAATCGCACGAGCGGCCAGAAGATCGCGCAGCCGACGAACACGCCGGTCAACAAGACGCGAGCGGCGGGCCTGTAGATCTCGTAGGAACTCAGTCCGAGATTACCCAAGCGACCGATTGAGATCGCAGTGACGGCGAGAAGCCAACATGTCCAGAAGAACGCGAACGCGCGCGGCTCGGCGCGTCGATGTGCGAGGGGATCAGGTTGTGATCGTTGCGGTTGACCGCCATGCTGATCGCCGCCTGAATCATCGGCGGGATCGCCGGCGTTCATGGCTGCTGCGCCGCCAGCGCCTCGGCGGATGCGGACGTGTCGAAGATGATGTGAGAGCGATACACATGGGCGCGCGCGTAGTTGCCGTCGACGCGGCCGTAACGCTTGTAGAGCGCGCTGATGTTCATGAGTTTCTGTGCACTGGAGACATCGCCGATCTGCGGCTTGCTCACGCGTCCGCCCCATGCCACGCGGGTGTTGTCTTTGGTGACCAGTTCCAAAGTGCCCGCAGCGGAGAAGTTCTTGACATCCACGCCCGCGATCTGAGCGCTCCACTGCTCATCACCGACTTCGGAGAGAAGCTCAAGACCCGCGACGATGTCTTCGCCGGGCCAGGGTGTGAGGAAATCTCGAGAACCGTCGGCGCCTGTCGGCGGGCTCATCACGGGATCCGCGATGAAACGCAGTGTGGAACCGCCCGGTTGATAGATCGGCGGCAGTTGTCGGGCGTTGTGGTCAATCACGAAGTCTCGCCCGTCGTGACGGATCACCGCCACCGGTACGCGCCAGCGTCCTTCGATGCGCAGGGTCGATCCCGACTGGCGAGAGATGATGGGTGTGCCATCGAACCAGCCTGAAGCCGCGAGAACTCCGCCGAGCTTGCCGAGCGGATCATTCGAGAACGGATCGATCGACGACCCCACGGCGTCGGTGGCGAGCCGCATGATGGCTTCCTGATCGGCGACGGGCAGCCATGTTCCGATGTTGTTGCCTTCTGCGTCGGTGATCTGCGGCCAGATGACCTCGATTTTCGGAGCGCCATGATCACTCAGCGCGGCACTGCGGCGCTCAAGTGGCTTCACGCCGAGGATCACCCCGAAAAACAGCGCCGTGCACAGCGTGAGAATGCCAAAGCCCGTGAGGTGACTCGTGAAGAGCTTCCAATCGAATGCCTTGCCGCTGTCCTTGCCGTCTTGGCTTCGTGCCATCGTGAATCCTTCCGAGAACAGCGCATCGTTCAAGACACGCCGTCTCTGAGCGCCAAATCAACCAGTCGTGTCGTCAGTGCCCGAAAGTCGAGTCCCGCATGGTTCGCGGCCATCGGCAGCAGTGAATGCCCGGTGAAGCCAGGCATGGTGTTGATTTCGAGCAACCAAGGCTTGGAGCTTGAATCAAGAATGAAATCGGCTCGTGAAAGGTGTCGACACCCGATCGCGACGAAAAGTCGTTCGGCCGATTTTCGGATCGCGTCTCGAACACCCGCGGGGAGCGACGGCTCGACTTCGTAGCGCGTGTCATCGCTGTGGTATTTGGCGTGATAGTCGTAGAACTTCTCTTGAGGTTTGATTTCAATCGGCGCGAGCGCGACTCCGTCGAGCAATCCGACGGTGAGTTCGCGTCCGCCCATGATCGCGGCCTCCACCATATAGATGCGAGCAGGATGCGCCTTCATGTCCGCCACGACGACGGCGTGGACTTTCGTCCATGACGCCAAATCGCTCGCGAAATGCACCCCCACGCTCGACCCCTCGTGCACGGGCTTGACCACCACTGGAAACGCGAGCGGACAACCCGCGTCCGTTGGGTTGAAGATGGCGGCGGCCGCCGTGTCGATCCCGATTTTCGCGGCGGCCAACTTGGTGGCCAACTTATCCATCGCGGTGCGCGCGGCGATCGAGGTGCACCCGACATACGGACGCCCGTCTTGCGCAAGGAGATCTTGCAAAGGGCCGCCTTCTCCGAAAGCTCCGTGGAGGACGGGGAAGATGACATCTCCGGGCATCGCGCGGATTTCATCGAGTCCGGGGCGATCGATCACTTGATACTCGACGCGAAAGCGAGGTTCAGCGGCGAGGGCGTCGGCGACCGCGCGACTGCTGACCAAACTGACGGGACGCTCCGCATCGGGACCGCCGCCGAGAACGAGCACGCGTGTCATGCGCGACTCCAAACCACGACTTCGGGATTGAGCGCGACGCCGAAACGGTCGTACACGCGGGAGGTGACTTGTTTCATGAGCTCGATCACATCACGAGCCTTACCGCCCGTGTCTGCGATGAGGAAGTTGCCGTGCACATCGGAGACGAACGCGGATTGATGGCGCAGTCCCTTCAATCCCGCGCGATCGATGAGCATTCCGGCACTGACGCGTTTGCCGGCCTGACCGATCTCGGGAACATCCGCGACGAGCGTCGGGTTCTTGAAGCAGCATCCCGCGCAGTTGGCGCTCAACGGCTGGCTCCGTTTTTTCGCCTCCATGATTTCCTGCTTGCGTGCGTTGAGCGATTGCTTGTCCGCCCGAGCGAGTTTCAACTCCACGCCCGTGATGATCAGGTGATTCAGTCCGCTGTGGCGATAGCCGAAATCAATCTTCTCGCGCGGGATGCGATGGACATTGCCCGATCGATCCACCGCATGAACCACTTCGACGACATCCGCGATCTGTCCGTACGCGCCGCCCGCGTTCATCACAACCGCGCCTCCCATCGTCGCAGGGAATCCGGCGAGCACTTCCAGTCCCGACAGCCCTTCACCCACGGTGTGGTTGAACAATCGCGGCAGTTTCACGCCCGCGCCGGCGAACACGCGCTCTCCATCGACGCGAAACTCGGCGAACTCGCCGGAGGTCAGTTCAACGACGAGTTCATCGACACCGGCATCATCGACGAGCAGGTTCGCTCCGTCGCCGAGCACGCGCAATCCGGGATCGATTTCAAGACATCGCAACAACTGCGATCGGTCGCCGGGCCTGCAAAAGCGCGACGCGCCGCCGCCGACCTTGAACCAGGTGTCGATCGCGGGCAACGGGGAAATCACAAGTTCGCTTGAAATAACATTCTCCGCAACTGACATCAGCGCGCTCCGCCCGCCTTGAGATAGTCGTACGCGATCTTATAAACAGGGCCCGCGCCCATGACCACAAGCAAATCGTTCGCGCGGCAGGTGTTTTGCAAACACTCGACGATCGCCTCGAAAGGATGCAGGTGCATCGCGTTGACGCCCTTGGCGCGCAAGCGATCCACAAGATCCGAAGATGTTACTTTCTGGCGTTCTTCCTGAGAGTCGCGCACGAAGTAGATCGGCGGAACGATCACGATGTCCGCCGCGGAGAACGCGCACGCGAACTCCTCCATCAGGTGACGCGTGCGCGAGTGCTGATGCGGCTGGAAGACGCAGATCAGGCGTCCGCCTTGTTCCTGGGGGCGCTCGGCCTCGCGAAGCGCGCGGAGCGTGACATCGATTTCCGTGGGGTGGTGACCGTAGTCGTCATAGATGCGCGTCGAACCGCCCGCCGCGTGATTGCGCTCGCCGACGAGTTGCATGCGGCGATCGATTCCGCGGAAGGCGGCGAGACTTGCGCCCGCCTTGGCGGGGTCGGCACCGAACCAGATCGCAAGCACACAGGCGGTCGCGGCATTCACGGCGTTGTGCGCACCGTGGAGCATGTTGGTCCATCGGGCGATCTCTTTGCCATGGTGCGACAGCGTGACGCGACGCGTGACGGCTTCGAAAACGACGACCCAGTCGGCCTGGGGATTGAGGCCGATGGTTTCGATCATGCAATCCAACCCGGCGGTGACTTCGCGTCGATGCGCATTGTCGTGCGCGATGAGGAGTTTGCCTCCCTCGGCCGCCGCAGGAACGAGGCTCGCGAAGGTGGCGAAGGATTGCACGACTTCACCGAGATTCGCGTAGATGTCGAGGTGATCGGCCTCGACGCTGGAGATGCAGGCGATGCGCGGGGAGTAGTTGTGGAACGAGCGGTTGTATTCGCAGGCTTCAGCGACCATGACGCCGGGCAGACCCGCGAGTTCGCCGGCCGGAATGTTGCGGGCGCCGAGTCTGAACCCGACATTGGGATCCGCGGGAGTCGATGCGAGTGCGCCTTTGGTCAACTGACGGCTGGTCGCTCCGACGATGACCGTTGGTTCGATGCCGCAATCGGCCAGGCAGCAGCCGAGCATGGCGGTGGTCGTCGATTTGCCGTGTGTTCCCGCGACACAGACGCCCGTGTGGGTGCTCATGGCTTTGCCTAAGGCCTCGGCGTACGTCAACACGGGAATCGAACGAGTCTGAGCCTCCAACATCTGCGGATGATCGGCTTTGACCGCGGCGGAGGCGACCACGAGATCGCAAGCATCGGGGAGCCACTGCCTGGATTGATCGAACCCGACGGAGATTCCCGCCGCGGCGAGAGATTCGGTGGTTTCAGAGGGCTCGCGATCGGAACCCGTGACATTCGCACCGGCGGCTTGGAGCACTCGCGCCAGTCCGGACATTCCGCAACCGCCGATACCGATCATGTAGACGCTTTTGGAGCGCACATCGAAGGGTTCGGGGGTGTTGTTTCGGGTGCGGACGGACATCGCGGGGGCGGCTGAAGGACTCATGCCAAGGGTATCGGGCAGTCGATGCGAATCACCCGAAAAAGCGCTGAAGAACTCAGCGATCGGTCCGGACATTCGAGACAGGCGAAATCGGATCGGTCGTGGTACGCTTTGCACGATGTCGAGCGCCATGGTCAGCGGAACAAATCCATCGATGCCCTACCGCATCGCGTGTCTGTGCGAACTTCGGGATGAGAAGGGGCGCTTGCTCCTGCTCAAACGACTGAAGGCGCCGAATCAAGGCTTGGTCTCCCCCATCGGCGGCAAGTTGGATGTCGCCACGGGCGAATCACCGGCGATGTGTGCCCAGCGGGAGATCCGCGAAGAAGCCGGACTCGACATTTCGCTGGATCGAATCCATCTTCTGGGTTTGGTCAGTGAGTGCGAATTCGAGGGGAAGGGCCACTGGCTGATGTTCGTCTACCGCGTTCTGGGGGCGGTGTGGGTCGAACCCAAAGACATGCGCGAAGGGCGCCTGGACTGGTACGAGGAGTCCGAACTCGAGGGCTTGCCGCTTCCTGCAACCGATCGCAAGATCATTTGGCCCTTGATTCGACGGGCTGATGCACGGATGAGGGACGGGCGACCGGGGTTTTTCGCGGTGCACATCGATTGCCGCGACGGCGGCCTCAAGTGGACCGTTGAACAAGAGACCTGAGGAAACGGGTTCCGAACTATGATTCGGACGTGATCAAACTCATTCGAGCGTATGAACATGTCATCCGCGCGTCATTGTGCGCCTTGGTGCTTCTGACGTGCGCGATGGATGTTTGCGGGGCGCAACAGCAACCGGTATCGATCCCTGCGGATCGGCAGGCCAAACGGATCGCTGTGATTCCGATCAAGGGCGAGATCGACGGTTCGCGCTGGACGGGCGATTCGGTGATGGCGACGAGCGTGAAGCGTCGCATCAATCATGCCTTGCGAGAGGGCGCGGACATGTTGGTCTTTGAGATCGACACGCCCGGCGGCAGTTTGCCCGCGGCTTTGGATATCTGCCGCGAAATCAAACAGGCGAACGTGACGAACACCGTGGCGTGGGTTCAAGGAGATGCGATCTCAGCGGGTGCGGTCATCGCATTGGCGTGTCGGCACATCGTCGTGAATGATCCGTGCATCTTCGGTGATGCGATGCCGATCGGGATGGGGCCGACGGGGGCGATGGCGATCGACGATGCGGAGTTGCGCAAGAAAGTACTTCCTCCTTTGATTCTGGAACTGCTGGACTCGGTTCGCAGGCACAATCGAGAAACCGGGCGCTACTCGCGCGATGAGTACCTCGCAATGGCGATCGCCGTGAACGATGTCGAACTCTGGTGGGCGAGGAACACCTCGACCGGAGTGTGCATGGCGATTGACCGTTCAGAGTTCGATGCGTTGTTCCCGGGCGCGGATGCGAACATGCCGACGCGTTTGCCTGCGATTCCCGGCGGCAGTTCCACGGGGAATGTCTCCGGCGCATCCCGCACGCCGGGTGCGGGAGACAACAACTTCGTCCAGCCCGGTGAGGGTGCGCCCGTCGGGAGCAGCAAACTCGCGGGAGTCGTTCCTTATCTTCGCGATACGGAGGGATCGCTCAACAGCGAAAGTTCCCGGCCCGATCTCAAACAGGCAGCTCCGGGCGAGTGGGAACTGCTTGGCAAGATCACCAACGGAACGGGCGCCGCGGTTCTTGGCGCGCAGGACATGTTGTACTACGGACTTGCTGCGAATCTGACCGCGACGGACGATCGCTCCGGCGAACAGCGGTTGGTGCCAATCCGTGATCGCGAGGATTTGAAGGCGTGGTCCGGCGCCGCGGATGTCGTGACATATGACCCCGGCTGGTCGGACGGGCTGGTGCGATTCCTGACCAACACGATCGTCCGCGGCATTTTGATTGCGATCTTCCTCATGGCGGTCTTTGTTGAGATGACGCACCCCGGCGCGACGGTGCCGGGATTGATCTCCATCGCGGCGTTGGTCGCGCTGGTCGCGCCACCGTTTCTGATCGGTCTGGCGAGTTGGTGGGAAATCGGCGCGATCGCGGCGGGTGTTCTGTTGATCGGGTTCGAAGTACTGGTCCTTCCGGGGTTCGGTGTCGCCGGCATTCTGGGTTTGCTGTTGTTGTTCGGCGGGCTTGTCGGGACTTTCGTGCCGACGGGCGCGAGCGTGACGCAGTCGGGCGCCGATCAAAACAGTCTGATGATCGGCATGTTGACGGTGATTTGCGCCGCGTTTACGGCTGGCACGGGGATGTACTTCGCGGTGCGGCACTTGGGTCGGGTGCCGATCCTCGGGAAGTTGGTCTTGCAGGATCCCGGGGCGGGCGAATCCGAGGAGGATGAAGTGTTCGCCGCGAAACAGATGATCGAAGAAGCGGCGCCGGCGCGAGTCGGTGAAGAGGGCGTGGCACAGACGGATCTTCGTCCGTCAGGGCGCGTGTTGATCGGCGATCGGTTGGTGGATGCAGTCGCGGAGATCGGATACATCAAGACGGGCGCCGCGGTCAAGGTGGTTTCGGTCGCGGGCGTGCGGGTGGGCGTCGAAGTTCGCAGCTGATCTGTGCGAATGTGAAAGGGGCGGATTGACATGGATGCGCTGACATGGGGACTGCTGCTCTTAGGCGGGGCGTTCGCGATTCTGCTCGTCGAGGTTTTTGTTCCGACGGCGGGCGTGCTTGGCGTGACATCGGTGGTCGTGGCGATCGCGGGCGTGGTGTGTCTGTTTCGAGCGGGCGTCAACTGGGGTTTGAGCGGCGCGACGGCGGTGCTGATCGGCGGCCCCACGATCTTCTTCTACGGATTGAAGATGTATCGCAAGACGCCGCTGGGCCGAAAGATGACGAGCGCCGATGCGGATGAAGTCGTGGACGAGCAAAAGCGCCGCGAAGATGAGGCGTTGGAAGAACGGATGAATCTCATCGGCTCGGAGGCGGTGGTGGTGACGGAGTTGCGACCG
>JBKDPX010000291.1:0-16410 GCA_046342165.1 Phycisphaerales bacterium
CAAGACTGCGAATCAGCAGGCTTATCTCCATGCGATTCGTGATCATGATCTCGTCTTCGCGATCGGGCCGGCGGGAACCGGAAAGACGTATCTCGCCGTCGCCGCTGCGGTTCATCTGATGAAGGAGGGTCGCGTTCGCAAAATCGTGTTGGCGCGTCCGGCGGTTGAAGCGGGCGAAAAACTCGGGTTCCTTCCGGGCGACCTTCGTGACAAAGTGAATCCATACCTCCGGCCGCTCTTCGATGCGCTTCACGACATGATGGACTTCCCAACCATCAGAAGATTCATGGACAATGACGTCGTCGAGGTCGTGCCACTGGCGTTCATGAGAGGTCGAACGCTCAACAACGCCGTCATTATTCTGGACGAGGCGCAAAACGCGACCAAGGGCCAGATGAAGATGTTTCTCACGCGTCTGGGACACGGTGGCAAAATGATCATCACCGGCGACGTGACACAGATCGACCTCGAGCATCCCGAGGATTGCGGACTGATCGACGCCGCGCACAAACTGAGATCGACCAAGGGCGTCGCCACCGTGACTTTGGACAAATCCGACGTGGTGCGCCACGACCTGGTACAGCGGATCATCGAGGCCTACGGAGACGATGTTCCCGCGGCCTCCGGAGTCCGCCCGAGGCGAATCGGCAGGAAAAGCGGTCCAAAGACCGACAATACCGAATAAAAACGATATAGAAAAAGAACAAAATTCGTACAACGGAAACTTCCGCTGGGCCGCCCGGAGCGGAAGACCGATCTGAGAATACAGAGGCCGCGCCACGACCATGTCCAAGGACTCGTCAAAACCGTCGCGCATCGACACGCTCATCCGAAGCGTGCGGTCGCGTCGTCCGGATTGGTCCGAGGCGCTTTTGGGAGACAGCGGTCTTAAGTCACGGGCGATTGATGTGCTCGCCACCCCGCGGCTGGGCATCGGCCTGCTCATCGCGATCATCTTCACGGTTTCATGCGCGTTGACGCTTGAGCTGACACGTCGGCAACCGCTCGTGTCCGTGAACCGCATCATGAATGACACGCGTCTGGTTCGCGTGAAAGTCACGTCCCTCGACTTGATTCAAACGGCGCAGATGCGCGAACAAGCGCGTCAGGCGACGCCGCGCGTGTTTGTCCCCGACGAAACGCTGATTGACACAATCTGTACTTCCATCGAAACACTTCCCCGTCAAATCGCCGGAGTTTCGGCGCTCGAAGAACTCCCCGAGTCTTTGCGTAAGACCTTCAATATCTCCGCTGAGACTTTTGATGCGCTTCGACAGGAATCTGTCGACGGTGCACCGACGGTGGCATGGTCGCAACGAGTCGCGGCGCTTGGCCCGGCCCTGTTGCGCCAAATCTGGCTCGATCGACAAACCTGGCAGCTTCAAGGTCAGGAAGGATCGAGTTCCAACGTCAAAGTTCTGATCGCAGGCGCACCCACCTTGCTGTTCAAGCGCGATCTCGTCAACATCGAGGACGAGCGCATGCTTTCCGACGCCGCGATTGATGCGGCGCGCATCGCAGGATTCAACGGTGTATTGCGTGCCGTGGTCGTAAGCCGATTGACGACGGAACCCAAACCGCTGTTCACGTACGACGCCGCCGCGACGGCTCAGGATCAAAAGATCGCCGCCGAACAGATCGCTCCGGTCATCGTCGCAAGTCCGCCGGGACAGGTGATCTTCCAACGGGGCGAAAAGCTCACGCAATCGCAGGAAGAGCTCTATTCACGCGAGATCGGCGAACATCGCGAAAGTCTGTCTTCACTGCATGTGTTCCTCGAAGTATTGGGGATCGTCGCGGTTTGCTGCGGCATCACGCTGGCGCTGGCGGGTTACACGGCGCTGTTTTGCCGGCGTGCGTGGATGAAGGCCTCGCGGCTGGGCGGCATCGCGCTGGTTCTCCTCGTGGGTCTGTGGATCTCATGTTTCTTCTCGGCACGCAAGCCTGAGTTCATGCCGGTCTTCGCCACCGTGCCCTCGGTGCTGACGTGCATGCTGCTCACGATCGCATACGACCGACGCAGCGCACTCGCATACGGATTGCTCCACAGTGTGCTCGTGTGTATCGCGCTCAGATCCGATTTCGGCGTGCTGGTGGTGACGGTCACGGGAATCGGATGCGTCGTGTGGACACTGCGCGAAGTCCGCGACCGCACGACGCTTGTTCGCACGAGTCTCGCCGGAGCGGCGGGCGTCGGCCTCTCGACGATCTTCATGGGTTTGATCGAGCGCCCGCCGGTTCAAGGCGTGGGCGCCGAGATTCTGACGGACGCGGCGCTCGCAAGCGCAGCGGTGATTCTCGGCGGCGGAGTGACGTTGTTCCTCCTGCCTCTCATCGAGCGCGTGTTCGGCGTCACGACCGGTATGACGCTGATAGAACTGCGTGACTCGAAACAGCCGCTGCTGCGCGAACTGCAGATGCGCGCGCCGGGCACTTACAACCACTCACTGACGGTCGCTTCCATCGCTGAAGCGGCTGCGGAAGCGATTCAGGCCGACAGCCTTCTCGCATACGTCGGTGCGCTGTATCACGATGTCGGCAAGATGAACAAGCCCGAGTACTTCGTCGAGAATCAAACGGGCGGACCCAACAAGCACGACAAACTCAGTCCTGCGATGAGCCTGCTCCTCGTGGTCGGGCATGTCAAGGACGGTCTGGAACTGGCGAGAGAGTTCAAGCTGCCGCGAAGTATCCAGCATTTCATCGAAAGCCATCACGGCACGACACTGGTCGAGTTCTTCTACCATCGCGCGAAAAGGCGCGCGCAGGATGAGTCCGTCGACGAGAATGAAGAGACTCAGATTCCCGACGAGTTTGAGTATCGATATCACGGCCCCAAGCCTCGCACGCGCGAGGCGGCGATTCTGATGATCGCCGACGCGGTCGAAAGCGCCACACGCGCGATGAGTGATCCCTCACACAGTCGCATCGAGGCTCTCGTTCGCACGATCGCGAACAAACGACTGATGGACGGCCAATTCGACGACTGTGAAATCACGCTCAAGGATCTGAATGTGATCTGCGAATCGATTTCGCGAACCGTGGCAAGCATGTACCACGGACGAATCGCGTATCCGGGCGGGGTTGAAGCGCAACGCGCGTAATCCGCTATTTCTCGAGCACGATCGTCACCGGACCGTCATTGACCAACGACACTTTCATATCCGCCCGAAAGACGCCCGTCTCAACATGCACACCGCTCGTTCGAAGGCGTGCGACGAAAGCGTGAAACGCGGGCTCCGCTTGTTCCGGTCTCATCGCGCGATCAAACGCCGGCCTGCGGCCCTGCGACGCATCGCCGGCCAACGTGAAGTTCGGCACAAGCAATATCCCGCCCGCGACATCGATCACCGAGAGGTTCATCTTGCCTTGTTGATCTTCGAATATGCGAAGATGCGGAAGTTTGTCCGCGCCCCAATCCAGTTGCTCCTTCGTGTCAGCGGTGTGAATTCCGCAGAGCACGAGCAACCCCTTGTCGATCCGACCGACAATCTCCCCGTTCACGCGCACGCTCGCTTCACTCACTCTCTGAATCACCAGTCTCATGCCCGCAATATAGCGTCTCTATCATCAAGGCATGAACCGCTACGAACAGTTCCACGCGTACCGCACAAAGATGAACGCCCGCATCCTCGGTGAAGACGCTGAACGCGCATCGAGCGGCGCTTCGCGTCCTGACGGCTCCACCGCACCCGGCGGAACGCTTGTCACAAAGCGATTCTTCCGACTTGACGGTCAGACATACGAAAAAGGTGCGCTCGATGTGAAAACGAAAGAACTGCTCGGGCTCACCGCCTCGGCGGTTCTTCGTTGTGACGACTGCATCGCCTATCACATCGATCGATGTGTGGCGGAGGGTTGCACCGACCAGGAAATCTGGGAGGCGCTCGATGTATCGCTGATCGTCGGCGGTTCGATCGTCATTCCGCATCTGCGACGCGGGATCGAGTTTCTCGACCAATGTCGCAACCGCGGCTGACTCCTATCAACGACACCGGTGGTTCAACAGCCGCTGTCCCAATCCGCAAAGAACGCGATGACATCGTCACCATCTGTGCCGCCGTCGTTGTTGTAATCCAGGTTGTTCGCGTCCCAAGCCGCGAAGAACGCGATCACATCGTCGCCGTCAACACCGCCGTCACCGTTGATATCGGCGGCACATGAATCCTGACACGCGATGTCAAAGATGCGGAGATCATCGATCGCCGCCTCCACGAGCGAACCCGTGTTGAGATCCTCGGCGGTGAAGCGGAACCGCACCGCGCCGGTCGCATCCATGCCGGCAACGCTCGAGAACATGATCTCGCGATACAGCCAGTTGCCCGTGTTGCCGGTCGTCGGTCCCACCGTCAGCGCCGGCAACCAAGTCGCACCGTTGTCATCGCTGAACTCGACGCGGAACACATCGGCGTTCGGTGATCCGCCGCGGCTGTTGTCAAACCATAACCAGAAACTCATGCCGGGACGCTGAAGACCCGTGAGGTTGAATGCGTTGCTGGTCAGAGTCGTGATACCGCCATCGACATCCGCCTCCCCGCCGCTTGTGGGCGTCGTTCCTTGCCCCGTGAAGTAGCAGTTTTGCAGGGGATCTGCGGAGTGATCAGTCTCGGGTTGAGCGCCGGTGCCGAGAGGTTCGCCGTGCGTCCACGCGCCGCTGGTCGCCGTTCCGCTCACGGCCCAACCGGGATTGGCCTCGAATGAATCCGTGAAGACTTCATCGATCACGCCGACTGCCGTCGTGAACACGCCGGTCGGTGCGTTCGACGGCGTGCGCGCCGTCACACCCGCCGCCGTGACTTCAATGTAGTACTGCCAATCAGCGCCGCACTGTCCGAAGTTGAACGGAAGAACCGCAGTGTTGCCGGTGATCGCCATCGCTTGAGATGTGAACGCGCCGCTCGCGCCGCGGCGAGAGAAAAGTCGCGCGGTGGCTGTTGCGGGCGTGGATGATGCGACAGCGAAATCGGCGCTGATGTTGAGCTGTGTGCCGGGTGCCACGAGCGCGGGTACGGCGGATGAAATCGTGACACCGACCGCGGGACTCGCCGCGAGTGATGCAGTCGCGCTGTAGAGTTGGGTTTCCGGCACAGCACCTTCGGCGCTGACGCGTATGAAGTACTCAGTACCTGCGGAAGCCGAAACGAACGAAATCTCACCATTTCCCGCGGCGTTCGCATTGGACTCGGCGACGATCGTTCCATCGGCGCGTAACACTTCCAACTTCAGATTCGCCAACGACGCGCTGTCCGTAAAGCCGCCGAAGCAACAGCTTCCGGAGAATCCGTTGCACGCTTGGGGGACATCCTCATACACCAAACCGACCGGGCCCACCGACAACGTCAAGAGACCGGCTTGGGTCGGAACGATGCGATACAGATCCTTATCGACCGCGCGATGAATCGACACTGTGCTGCCGTTGGACACCGCGGGTGCGGGCGGCGTACCGATGGAGATCGTCGCACCGGTTGAAAGGTTGCCGAGGTTCGTGCCCTGAAGAATGGAGTCGTTCGGCTCGTTGACATCGCCGTAACGCTGATGACCCGCACGAATGTCGTCGTGGCGAGGACCATCAAACGCCGTCGATGCGAACGGCTCCATCAACTTGCTGTTTTGAATCGGACACACATGCGGTTGACCCATGCCGTGGCCGTGCTCGTGACTCACGACGTTTCGCAGACGCAGGGAGTTGTTTGTCGTCGTGTTGTAGAAATTGTCCGCGGTGTCGATCACCATGTCACCGGTGTCGGGGTAGTAGTTATACGCGAGAATACCGCTGTTTCCGTCGATGAATTTTCCGCCGATTCGCACATCGCCTCGCACGCCCGCAAGTCCGGGCGCGTCAAGGAAGGTCGCGCCGTCGTCGTTAGGCTCATAGACATACTCGACGCCGATCAGTTGTCCCCAACGATTGAACACATCGAAGTACAGTGGTTGCCACACAGACGGGCTTCCATACAGCGCGTTCATGCGCGCGAAGAAATCGGACGGCGCCGGGCCCTCGCCCGCTCCGTTTGGAATGTTCGTTCCGTCCGGAATAAAAGAATATGTGAGAACAATCGGATCACCTTCATTGCCGGTGTTGCCTGTGATCGCCGTGTTGCCCCAGCGAGGTCCGTCGGTGAATCGTTCGTCGAAGCCGAAGAGCACGCGATTGAACGCGGCCATCGTGTCGTTGCTCGTACCCGGCGCGAAACACGCGACCACGGGTGCGGTCGCCTGTGCGCGATGCGCCGCCGCGACGTTCATCATGCGTTGATGGCGCGTCTCAAGCGCACGGTAGAGCGACTCTTCGAGATACGGCTTCAAGATCGCGGCCATCTTTTCGGGCGCAGGCGCGAGATCCGCCGGAAGTTCGTCTGGACGCGCGCCGGGTGTCGCACCGATCGTTTGCGCGTTGGCGATTCCGCCGGCCAAAGCGAACAACACCCACGCCGCATTCAAACCGCTTCTCATGCATCACTCCCATGGTGAATCCGCGCTTCCCGCGCCGAAGTACATCGAACCGCTACGCGATTGGTTTCGCTGCAACCAGTATGTAGGGTTCACCATTGATGGCAAGATGTTTCAACTTGATATCCGTACAAGACCCGTAAACAGGTTCGTTATTCGGATGTTGAAGCCGACTGTTCACCGTGGTTTTCCCAACGGGTGCGCAGATCGTGTTCGATTTGAAGCAAATCGAGCACCTTGCCGACCGTGAAGTCGACAATCTCGTCGATCGTCTTGGGCAGCAGATAAAAGCCGGGATTCGGTGAACAGATCGTCGCGCCGGCGAGCGCGAGAGTTTCCATGTTGCGGATGTCGATCAAACTGAGGGGCATCTCGCGATGACACACGATCAAAGGGCGACGCTCCTTCAATGTGACCATCGCCGCGCGCGTCAGGAGATTCGATCCCGAACCGGTTGCCATGGCGCCGAGCGAGGCCGACGAACAAGGCAACACAACCATGCCCGAGTGCAAGAAACTGCCGGATGCGATGACTGCGCCGACATCCTTGTTCGGATGCAGAAACAGCTTGCCACGATTCGGATTGTTCACGACACCGGGCGCGAGCGACTCGTAGCTCAGTTCGCGAATCCCCGCTTCATCAAACAGCAATCGTCGACCGTAATCGGAGACCACGACATGCAATTCATGACCGCGCTCAAGAACAAGATGTGTGAAGCGCAGCGCATACGCCGCGCCCGAAGCGCCTGAGATCCCAAGGACGAATTTGCGCGGCTGTTCACTCATGACAATTCAGTATTCGCACCCAAGCTCTGCGGGGATTCGGCCTTAGACCTTCGCGCCGATACGTCGATTGACCCATTCACGCGCCGTACGGTCTGCGTCCAGGCAGGTCCCCAAGTCTTTCAGCGCCGTGACGGGAATGGCGTCAAGCGCATCAGCCACAACGCGCGGGATGTCGCCGAAAGTCAAAAGCCCGGACAAGAACGCATCGACAGCGGCTTCGTTCGCCGCGTTCAACACTGCGCCCGATGTCCCGCCCGATTGAATCACCCGCCTCGCGAGCGTGATAGCCGGGAATCGAGTCTCATCCGGCTTTTCGAATACCAAACCGGCCAACTCCTCCAGCCGCACGCGGCGACACACGCCCTGTGCGCGATATGGCCAACTCAGCGCGGCTTGAATCGGGCATCTCATGTCGGGCGCGCTCAAATGCGCGATCACGGAACCGTCGCACAATTCCGCGGCGGCGTGCACGACGCTCTGCGGATGTACCGCCACACCGATCCGATCGCTCTCAAGACCGAACAACCAATGCGCTTCGATGACTTCAAGCACCTTGTTCATCAAGGTCGCGCTGTCGATGGTCACCTTGCGACCCATGTTCCATGTCGGATGCTTGAGCGCCTCCGCCGGCGATGCGCGATTGATTTCATCGATTGACTTGGTGCGAAACGGCCCTCCGGATGCGGTCAACACCAACCGCTCCACACGCGAACTCACGCGAATAGGCGGAACGGCGTCCGAACCCTCGATTCCGGCAAGACACTGCCATGCCGCGGCGTGTTCGGAATCAACAGGCAACAACTTCGAGCCCGACTTGCGCGCCGCGGGAACCACGAGTTCTCCCGCAGCGACAAGCGTTTCCTTGTTCGCGAGCGCGATATCACGACCGAGTTCCACCGCCGCGAGCGTTGCAGGCAAACCGGCCGCACCGACGATCGCGCCGATAACGAGATCACACTCGGTTTCGCGTACCAGAAGCTCCGACGCGCGAGAACCGCGAAACACGCGATGATCCGAACCGACGAGGTCGCCGTTTGATATCGCGATGTTGTTACAACCACTGCGTTGAGCTTGATCAAGCAGGGTGTGTGTTTGCGTACCCGCCGCCAATCCGACGATGCGGTGACGCACGGGAAACTCGCCGCGCTCGTGCAAGTCGTTGAGATGATTGATCACCTCAAGCGATTGAGTGCCGATGGATCCGGTCGAACCGAGAATAATGACGCGACGTTCCGACAACGATTCATCACTCCGGCTTCGGACGACGATTCAATTCGCTCGCCGACAACTTGCGCTTCACCGCTCCATACAACGTTCGCGGTTTCGGCTGGTTCGATTGTTGCTGCGGCGGTGCTTGTTGCGGCGCCGGCGCAGGGTTCTTCGGCTGTTCCGGCGGGCGTCCACGATCACGTCGAACGCCATCGTTTCCTCGATTGTCATTTCCGCCGCCGGTCACGGGCTTGCCCCCATTTTGCTGGCCTTCCGGTCGACCTTCTCCGCCACCGCCGCGACCGCGACGACCGCGACGACGACGCTTGCGACGTCCGCCCCTGTCACCGCCTTGACCCTGATCCTGTTGTCCGGGTTGTTGATCGGTTGATTCTTCACCCTCGGCATCCGACTCGTCGTTCTCATGGGCGCCGGTTACGCTCGGCTCATCATCGCCGTGATCTCCAACGATGATTCCCGACGAATTGGGGCGCAAGCCCGCGGGACGGGACGAAGAGTTTCGTTTCTCGGATTCCTGATCCAACGCGAACTGATCAGCCGCGATTTCCTCCGCGACCGGAGACGGCTGATCGTTCACGATGCGATCGGATGTTTCGGAATCGAGCGCGCCCTGCTGGGGTCCGCCTTGCTGTCCACCACCGCCGCGACCACGACGACCGCGACGACGACGTCTTCTGCGACCGCCGCGCCCCTCGCCTGACTCGCCCTGTTGCTGATCGCCATCCACGGGTGGAGCATCTTCGCCCGATCGCTCGGCCGATGCACCGTCTTCAAGCTTCGATGCGGGCGCCGGTGCCGCGGGTGTCTGCTGTTGTTGTTGCGGAGCGCGGTCTCCGCCGCGCCCGCCACGACCCCGACGACCGCGACGACGACGCTTGCGTCTCCCGCCCTCATCCTGACCATCAGGCGACTCGGTTTCGGGTTGGGAATCATCGGCGGGTTCATCGATTTCGATCGGATGGGGCGCGAAATCGTCGACGACTTCTTCGACAGGCTCGGGCTCCTCGGGGATCTGATGATCAGCGCTGTTGTCAGCCCAATCGTGACCTTCTTCGTCCACCCAAACTTCAAGATGAGATTCCGGCTTCTTTGGTCGAGGCAGATTCGTCAGATCGACGTCGTTACCCTGCGTGTCATACGCGTAGAAACCGATGCGGTCCATCGGCACCGCTTCGCTGACGCGCACATCGACTTTTTTCGCGTATGTGCGCTCGATTCGAGTAAGAATCTGACGCTTGCCGCTCAACATCTCTCCGGCCACTCGCGGAGAGATCACGAGTTCGACGCGCTGGATCTTCTCGACGTCCAGCAACATGCACAACTCGCGAACCGCTTCGGCGGCGACGGACTCGGGCTTTTGCACCATGCCCCGGCCGCGACACGTCGGACAATCGGAGAAGTGGACGCTCTCATGGCTCGGACGCATGCGCTGGCGAGTCATTTCAAGAATGCCGAACTCCGAGATCGTGAGCACCGTCGTCTTCGCGCGATCTCTCTTGAGACGCTCCTTGAAGCGATTCTCGATGTCCTTGCGATGGTCGGCGCGGCGCATATCGATCAGGTCGTTGATCACGATGCCGCCCATGTCGCGCAGTCGCAACTGTCGGCAGATCTCGTCAACGGCCTCGACATTCGTCTGATAGGCATTTTGCTCGCTGTCGCGCGATTCCCTCGACTTGCCGGAGTTCACGTCGATCGCGACGAGCGCTTCCGTCTGATCGATCACGAGTCGTCCGCCGGAGGGCAACGGAACCTCGCGCGCGTGAATCAACGCGATCTGTTCTTCGATTCCGAACGCGTGGAAAACCGGAGAGCGGCCCTTGAAGTGCAGCAGTTTCGCGGCGCCGCGAGGCGCAACGATCTTCATGAATCTGCACGCGCGCTTCAGTGCGGACTCGTGATCGATGATCACCTCATTGATCTCTCCGGTCATCAAGTCGCGAAGCGAACGAACGAGAAGATCGCTCTCCGAATACAACAATCTTGGTTTATTACCTCCCGATTTCAGGCGGCGTTCCATGTCCTTCCACAGACGCTGGAGGTACGAGAGGTCGCGCTTGAGTTCCGTCTTGGTCTTCTGAAATCCGGCCGTGCGCAAAATGAAGCCGAATCCCTCGGGGAGATCGAGCGCATCGAGAATCTCGCGCATTTGACGACGCTGGTCATCGTCCTCAACCTTGCGGCTGACGCCGATGTTGTCCATCTGCGGCATCATCACGAGGAATCGCCCCGGGATCGAAAGATAACTCGTGACGCTCGGACCCTTGGTGCCCACGCCGTCCTTCAAGACCTGAACGATCACTTCATCGCCGCGCCGGAGCGCGTGCTGAATCGGCGGTCTTTCGCGGCGCGGGGTCTTGTGACCCACACGTTCGGTGGTGTCATCGCCTTCGCCGGGGAAGTAACGCGGGTGAAGATCTGAGACGTGGAGAAAGCCGTTCTGCCCGACGCCGAAGTCGATGAAGGCCGCTTGAATCGCGGGTTCGACGTTCACGACCTTGCCGACATAGATGTTCCCGACGCGATTGACGCTCGCGAACTTCTCAACGTACAACTCTTCGAGCTTGCCATCCTCGACGATCGCCACGCGGCATTCTTCGCCGGGGACATAGTTGATGATCATTTTCGAATCAGACACAACACACCGATCCTTCCGCGCATCAAAGAGATGCGCTCATGAATCGGTTCGGTGTCTCATTGTCGGATCGGACACGGGCCGCGCTGATGAAGAGCGCCGATCACCCGCCTGCCGGTGCTCGACGACCGTGATTCGGCCGCCGACACCCCTCGGATCACTTGTTTGCGACACGCCAATGTGTGCCGCTCCCAGAGATCCGCAGGCTCCTACCCCATCCCCCGGGGCGCGTGATTCGCGCACAACCAAGCAGGTCGGAGCCCTCAAGTTCGTCCGATCCGAGGCGGGGCGACGGGGTTCACCCGTTGATTCGCCACGCAGCCACCGAACCGATGATTCCTTGTTTCACTTGGGTGCGGAACATCCGCAAACCCTTGTCAAACATCGATTTACACACGAGTTCGTCATTGAACCCGTGTTCGAAGGCCGCTTGCCGGCGATTCCCGCCGACACCGACTGACCGCAACATCATAGGGACTCGGACGCTCGCGTGCACGCGGAATATTCCCGCTTCCGGCGCGACTCAATCTTGATCCATGTCGCCGTAGGCCTGCGGAACCATGGTGCGCAATCGGTCGCGCAACATGGCGCTGATCTGAACATCAGACTCCAAACTCATCGCCTGACGCGCAAGACGCTGACACTGTGACACGCTCACGCTTCGGACGATGCGCTTGAGCGGCGTGATCGCCGAAGAGCTCACCGAGAGTGTGCGAAGACCAAGCCCGATGAGCAACACGGCGAACTCCGTGTCAGCGGCGGCTTCACCGCAACAACTCACGGGGATCTTGTGATGTCTTGCCGCGCGCGCGACGTCACGAATGAGCTTGATGACCGCCGGGTGTGTGTGGCTGTACAGGTTCGCGACGCGTTCGTTCGTGCGATCGACCGCGAGCGTGTATTGCACGAGGTCGTTGGTTCCGATGGAGAAGAAATCAACTTCACGCGCGAACTGATCGGCGAGCAGCGCGGCGCTGGGTACTTCAACCATCATGCCCATTTTGATCGACGGATCGAACTTCACATTCTCTTCGGAAAGCTCCTCCATCACATCGTTCACGAGATACTTCGCGTGACGGAACTCCGCGATGGAGGTGATCAGCGGGAACATGATCTTGATCGGCCCGAGCGCGCTTGCACGCAACAGCGCGCGCAACTGACGCTTGAACATCGGCACATCGCGCAGGCAGTAGCGGATCGAACGACATCCGAGGAACGGGTTACGCTCGGGAATCTCGGTGCGACTCTGCGTGTATTTATCCGCGCCGAGATCGACGGTACGAATCGTCAATTCCCGCCCCTTCGCGAGTTGCACACAGTGCTTGTACGCTTCGTAGTGATCCGCCTCCGTGGGCTCGGTGCTGCGCGTCAGGTAAAGAAACTCAGTCCGGTAGAGACCGACGCCTTCGCCCCCGGCGCTCAAAACCGCCTTGATTTCGTCGGGAAATTCGATGTTTCCGACCACGTGTATCGCCGTACCGTCCGTGGTCACGCTCGGAAGCGCGGACACATCGGAGAGAGACAGCTTGAACAAGCGACGCTGTTCAAGCAGTCGCCTGTAGTGTTCAAGCGTCGCCTCGTCGGGATCCAACACAACCGTGCCGGTATCGCCGTCGAGGATGATCGTCATGCCGTCGCGCGCGAGCGTGAGCAGCGTCTGACATCCGACCACCGCCGGTATCTCCAGCGCTTTGGCGACGATCGCCGTATGACTTGTCTTGCCACCGAGATCGGTCGCGAAACCAAGGATCCGAGTGCGATCAAATCCCGCGGTCTGACTCGGCGTCAGATCGCGTGCGACGATGATCGTCTTCTCCGGCGCCTTTGCGATCCGATTCTCGTTTGCTCCGAGAAGTTGCGCCAACACGCGATGGGCGAGATCCTCCACATCGTTGACTTTCGTGGAGAACATCGAATCCTGCATCGAACGGAATTTGTCCGCGAGCGCCAGAAACGATTGGCTCGCCGCGTACTCGGCACAGACGAGTTCCTTTTCGATCGCCGCCTTGATGGGCTTGAGCAGTGTCGGATCTTTCAACATCGACACATGGAACAAAAAGATCTTCGCGGTCTCCGCGCCCATTTCCTTTTGGGCCTGCCCGTAGACCACCATCAGTTCTTTGATCGACGCATCGATCGCCTTCTCAAAGCGAGCGATTTCATCCTTCACCTTTGCCGGCCTGATCAGTCGCCGCGCCATACGACGCAGATCATCATCCACAACCAACGCGCGACCGATCACGATGCCGGAGGACACCGCGAGACCCTGGAAGGTCTCCATTCTCGGGGCTGACGACAACGATTCGGGCCTAACTTCGCCCGTCGTTGTGGATTTTGCTGGCTTCTTACCCGTCGGCATGCGTTACAAGACCCCGATCGCGAACCCGTGAACGTCCCCTATCTTCGTGAAGTTCCCGTTCAGACTCAAGTCTCTTTCCCGCCCTGACGATTCTAACTGAATCCCGAAGCCTTGACTTGTGCCTCGGGGTATCCTCTTATTTCCTGATCTTCGTGATGCGGATGCGCTCATTCGCTTCACATTCGCGGCGGCAGACGCCGACGAATCCGGCCGGATCGTGAACACACACGGTGTTGACCCCCGTCCGCGTCAGAAATCATGTTGACCCCGTGCCACGCCCGACGTGTTCGCCGCGCGCTGTCATTGGTGCCTTTCCTGCGCTCGTCGTTCACACACGATTGACGGCGTTCCACTTCAAAGGACGTGACCCTTGGAACTCGGTGGCAGAAGACGAAGAAGACGGCGTGGCAGAGGCGGCGGGCGTCCGGATCAGGGACAGCAGAACCAACCAGCCCACCCGCAACACTCTCAACAAGGTCCCGCGCTGGATGTCGATGGGATGCCCATCATTCTCCCTGAAGGCGCGAAGCGCTTCGACGAGCTCACATCCATCGACCCTGCTCCGCGATTGACACTGGAGTATCCCGGCTGTCCGGCCAGTTGTCGGCTCATTGATTTGTTCTGTCCGATCGGCCGCGGGCAGCGAGGTCTCATCGTTTCACCGCCCAAAGCCGGCAAGACCACGCTTCTGAAAGACATCGCCACGGCGCTCTTGCGAAATCACGCCGACATTGAGGTCGTTGTGTTGCTCGTCGATGAGCGACCGGAAGAGGTGACGGATTTCAAGCGCACCTTCGCATCGCCTGAAACCGAAGCATTGTCGCGCGACATGTTGGCGCGTGGCGAAGCGGCGTTTCGGGACAACGGCGGTTCATCCTCCGAGCCGACGCCCGCAAAGCCCCGTTGTCGCGTGATCGCTTCTAGCAATGACCATCCGGTACAAAAACATATCGAAGTATCGCTGAAGACGATCGAAGCTTGTAAGAAAATGGTGGAAGCGGGCAAGCATGTCGTCATTCTTCTTGATTCGTTGACCCGACTCGGCCGTGCGTTCAACCAGAGCCGCAAACACGCGAACTCCGGGCGCACGATGTCAGGCGGACTCGACAGCAAGGCGTTGGAGGTGCCGCGCCAGATTTTCGGCGCGGCGCGCAACACCGAAGAGGCGGGAAGCCTCACGATCATCGCCAGCTGTCTGGTCGATACCGGAAGCGCGGCGGATCAGATCATTTTCGAAGAGTTCAAGGGCTCGGGAAACATGGAACTGATTCTCGACCGCAAGATCGCTGAACGAAGGATTTTCCCGGCGATCAATCTGGCGGAAAGCGGGACGCGCAAGGAAGAAAAGCTGATGCCCGAGCCTGAACTCAAGACGGTCACCGCGTTACGCACGCGGTTGCTAGCCATGCCCGGACACCAACAAGTCGAGAAACTGCTCGAAGCGCTGAAGCGATTCCCGACCAACGCCGCGCTTGCGGGTTGATCAATCGCGGACGACGATTTCGGCGATCTGCGCGAGGTGTCGACCGCGACCAAGATCCCACGATTCGTATTTCACGACGTCGAACGAGGGATTGACGAAGATGTGGTCGATGGCCACGAGCGGTCGTTCTCGATCCCATGTGAACATCAATCCATGACCCGCACGGTCGAACGCGTGATACAGATCACCGGTGAGCGATTTGAGTGAACGCGATCCGCGCGGGGTGTTGAAATCACCCAGGATGATGTCGGGCTTCGGAAATCCACGCGGCGCTTCGATTTGCTCATCAAGCCCGTTTCCGCCCGTCGTCAGGACGGGGCCGGTGAACGCACCGAGCGCTGCGTTTGCTTCTGAGAGCATGCGCTTTCGCGGTATCTCGATATCGCTCGGCAGGTCCACAATCCAGACGATGATCGGTCGACCGAATCTCTCCGTGGCATCAAGTTCGGCGAACATCGCGACGCCGCGATCGAAGAACGATTGATCACCGAATCTTCTTTCCTTCGCGCCCGTGATGTTGAGAGAAGTGCCGCCCCACTTCGTGATTTTCCAGGGCGAGACCACTGCGAGACGACCGAATCGACGGGCGTCCGATTCCGATCCCGCGGCGACACGGAGTTTCTCCGATGCGCAATATGCCGCGGGGTTCGCGAGTGCAAAGAGCGTCGCCTGTGTTGAGACGAATCGGTCGGCGTAGTCGTCCATGAAATCGGTCGCGGCGTTCCAAAATGTCACGCGGAGCGTTTCGGCTCTTACCGAACTTCGGAGCGATCGGTGCATGCCGTATTCAAAGAAGAACGAATGCAGAGAGACGATGAGCAACAAGACACCGGCGCACAGTCTTGTGCGCTGTCCCACTCGCGGAAACTTCATCATTTCGCGCGGCGCTTCGTCATCGGGGGCAAAGCTTGCGGGAAGATGTGGCTGCGCCATCAACGCGAAGAGCCAACTGAATGCAATACTCAAAATCGCCACGCCCATGTAGGCGGCGGACGGAACCCACGACACATACTGAAGCGAAAACACACTGTCATTGATCACGCGCCCGATCAACCACAGGGTGATCGAAGCGAAAGTGCACACAATGAGCGACCACGATATGAACCGAAAGAACGGTCTCAATGTGTAGTTACCCCGCAGACACTCACCAACAGATCAACCGACTTGTTCCGGAGCTTTCTCTTCGTGGGCACCCTGCTCGGCGAGATTACGACGCTCGCGGAACTTGGCGAGAGACATGAACTCATACCACGCGAGGAGACGACACATCACGAAGCCGGGATAACCGTCAAGGAATCCGTATTGAAGAACATATGAGTACAGGAACCGAAGCGTGGGACGAAGCGGGAGCTTTCTGCCGAATCGTTTGAGCCAACGTCGACGTTCGATCGGACCGCCGAAGAGGCTGGCCTTGACGGCACCTTCATCCTTGGCCTCCATCGCGTGGGCTTCCCACGTCGTGTATCGG